>JAJZDF010000066.1 GCA_021828715.1 Thermoplasmata archaeon | reverse complement strand
CCTCCGTTGGACGGGAGGAAGTGCCCGCGTCGCGACCGGCTCCCCGTTCCCCGCGGTCACGCTCGGCGACCGGTCGGTCCCGATCGCCCAGTGCAACAACGTCTACATCTTTCCGGCGATCGGCCTCGGCGTCAGCGCGAGCCGCGCGCGCCGGGTCACCGACCGGATGATCCTCGCCGCCGCCGGCGCGCTCGGCGACCTCGCTCCGGTCGCGCGCGACCCGAACGGACCGCTGCTCCCGCCGGTCGCCGACCTGCGGGCCGTCGCCCGCGACATCGCCTTCGCGGTCGGGAGCGCCGCAGTCGAGGAGCGCATCGCCCCGGCGGTGTCGCCCGACGAGCTCCGGGCCCGGATCCGGTCGTCCCAGTGGATCCCGGAGTACCCGCGCTACGCGCCGGCCGGCCGGGCGGCCTGAGCGGGGACCGCCGGATCGGGATGCGGCCGCGCCGCGACCGGGCGGGACAAGAACTCCCGGACCGCCGTGCGCAGGCCCTCGAGACCGTCGTGCGCCGCGACGACCTCGCGCGCCAGGCGCTCGGCGCGCTCCTCGAGGAGGTGCTCGTCGAGCGTCCGAAGCACGAACTCCTCCTCGTACTTTGCCCACGCCCGATCGGAGAAGGCCCCGCTGCGCACGAGGGAGGCGATCATCTGGTCCGCGTAATACTCGTGCCGCCGGTAATGGTCCACCAGTTCCTCGAGTACCGCGATCCGCTGGGCCATTCGAGCCTGGGTGCCCGCGATGTCGGCGTAGGCGGACTCGAGGCTCGGGGCGGCGGACGGCGCGACCGCCGCCGTCCGGCGGAGGATCCGGTGCCACCAGGCGGCCAGCCGGCCTCCGCGGGCCCGCCGGGGTCCGATGCGCAGGGGCGCCGAGTCGACCACCGTGGCCAGCCAGGAGAGGCGTTGTTGGTGGACTCCCTCGATGTACTCGTGCCAGGCCCGGAAGCCCGTCTCCAGGTATCCCGGGTCGATCGGGCGGCCCGCCGCCAGCGCGTCCGCGACCTCCCGCATCCGTTCCATCAGCGGAAAGACCACCTCCTGGTCCTCCCGTGCCATCTCGGCCTCGAGCGCCTGCAGGACCTCGCGGGACCGGGTGGGGGCGGCGGGAGGGGTCGGCGCGTCGCTCATAGCAGAGCCCCGACCGGGTTCGGACTCATAGAAGGCGCGGTAAAACCGGATTGACCGTCGCCGGTCGGCGGCCCGCCGGCCCCTTGATACGGCGGAACTGCCGTACCCGGAACGATGCCGCGCACGCTGTCGTCTCCCGGTCGCCGTCGAACGCCCGGTCGTCGAACCGTCTCGGGCCGGCTCCGCCCGGCCCGGCCGCGAACGGCCCCCGCCCCCTTCCTGCGGCCCGGCGCCGCTCCGCTCGAGGTCCGTGAGGTCTGCAGCGCTCCGGCGGTGCTCGTCGCCGAGGACGCCCCGCTGCTGGACGCGGCGATGCTGATGCGCACCCACGGGGTCTCCGGGCTGCCCGTCGTCGACCGGCGGGGCCGGGTCGTGGGGGTCATCAGCCAGCGCGACCTCAGCCGGCTCCTGGTCGGGTCGGCGGGATTCCCGGGGATCCAGGGCCTCCTCGATGTGGTGATCGTCGGCCTTGCCTCTCCGGCCGGGCCCGCCGTTCCGAAGATCCGGGCCCGTCTGGAGAAGACCCGGGTCCGCTCGGCGATGAGCCGGCCCCCTATCGTGACGCGCCCGGACGAGTCGCTCCCCGGCGCCGCGGCCACGATGCATGCGCACCGGATCAATCGGCTACCCGTCGTCGACCGCGGACGGCTCGTCGGGGTCGTCACCCGGGGCGATCTCTTCCGGGCCGTCATCGCCGGCGCCGGACCGACGGTCCGACCCTACCCGGGCCGGTCGGCCGGGAGGCCGGGATCCCCGTCGAAGACCCCCAGGAGCGGCAACGCTTCGTTCGCGGCGGCGAGGGCGCGAGCCGAGTAGCCGGCGAGGAGCCGGTGCTGCCGAGCGGAGAGCCGCAGCGCCGCCATCCCCCAGTGGAACGCGACGGGGGCACCGACCGTCAGTTCGGGGAAACGGCCGGGATCCCGGGGCAGGAGCACCGACCGCTCCGTTCCCCAGCCGAGCCGGGACCCGTCTCGCACGAGCGTCGGCGCAAGGAGAAGCATCCGCGTGGGGTCGACCTCGGTCACCCGGCCCCACCCGGGCCGGCACGCCTCCATGTTGGCGAGTGTGGTCGGGACGTGCCCCGTCACGTTCCCGACCCCGACGAACGCCACGTGGAACAGATGGTGCAGGAGCGGTTCGCGGGGTAGGTGCGCGAGGAGGCGCTCGGCGGTCGACCGAGGCAGTCCCCGTCGCCGGAGCGTCTCGAGGAGGGTCCGGAACTCCGGACGGCCGAGCCCGTCGAGGAGCTCGTTGCCGATCCAGTACGCCTCGGTGACCCGCCGGTCGAACGGATCGAGGCCGTGCGCGCCGGCGATCGTCTCGAGGTACGGCATCAACGCCTCGAACCGTTCGAGCGCGGCCCGGGCGGCCGGCCGGGCCGACGGCTCCCCGATCGCCCGGTCGAGGGTACGATCCGCCCCGTCGGGGCCGCAGTACTGGAGACGGCTGGTCGCGAGGCTGAACCGGGCACCGAGCTCGATCCCGTCCATCGGTCTCACGCCGTGGGGCGGGCGAGCGCCGCGACCGACCCCCACGCCCGACGGAGGGCGGCCCCGCCGAGCGCGACGCCGACCCCGACGGTGACGACCGCCGCGCCCGCGGCCTGCGCGAGGGTGAACGGCGTACCGGCGAAGGCGCTCCCCAGTACGAACGTGACCGGGAATCCGAGCACGAGGACGCTCGTCGCCGGTCCGACCTCCACCCGTTTCAGGCCCGCGTACCACGCCACCACGAACGCGGCGAGCAGGAGGGCGCTGATCCCGACCCACTCCCACTCGGATACCGACATCGTCGTGGCCTGCCCCACCTGGCCGGTGATCGCGAGGTAGGCGCCGAGGAAGGCGGCCCCGAACCCCATCCGGCCCAACCCGACCGTGGAGGAGGGCAGGCGGCGGAGGGTCCTCCGGGAGAGGGTGTACTCGCCGGCCCACAGGAGGGTCGCCGCGAGAACGTAGGCGGTCCCGGGGGTCCACACCGGTTCGTAGAACGAAAGCAGGAGGACGTTCCCCCCGAGCAGCAGCGCCGCCGCCAGCGTCCCGCGCCAGTGGAGCCGTTCGTGCAGGAAGACGATGCCGAGGATCGTCGCCGCCAGGAACAGCCCCCGGTAGGCGAACGACGCGGTCGCCGCCCCGCCGGCCGCGGTCGCGAGCGCGAGGCCGTGGAAGAAGAGGAGGAAGGGGATGGCCCCCCCGACGAGCCCGATGAGCGCGAGGCGCCCCCAGTCGCCCCGGCCCAGGCGGCCGCGGAACGCGCGGTGCCCGATCCAGGCGACCGGCAGGAGCAAGAGCGCGGTCACGAGGTTGCGCGCCGTCACGAACGCATCACTGCTCGTGCCTTGGACGGCGTAGAAGTTCACGAACGTCGAGACCCCGCTGATGAGCGCGGTGGCGAAGACCAGGGCGAGGCCGAGCCCCGGTCTCGCGCCGGCCGGGATCCCGGGAGCGCCGACGGGGTCCCGGGACGTCTCGGGGTCGCTCACGGCCCTCCGGTGGGCCCGCCCGCGGCCGCAGCCGCCGTGCGGAGCGCCCGGAAGTATTCGATCGCTTCCCGTGCCTCGGATTCGGGGACGAGCCGCGTCGCAAAGCCGGCGTGCACGATCACGTAGCCGCCGACAGCCGCCTCCGGAACGTACGTCAGCAGAACCTGTCGGACGGTCCCGCCCGAGTCGACCGTCGCGGTCGGAGCGGCCGGGTCGGAACGGTCGACGGCCACGATCCGGGCGGGAACCGCGAGGCACATCGCGGCAAACGACCCGGACTACGGATATGAATCCCTCGTCAAGGCGGTCCCACGGTCTGTCGGCTCCACCGGCCCCTCCACCCCGACCTCCCGGAGCACGATCGAGCGGGCCCGGGGGTCGGTAAGGTCCTCCGACACCTCGACGACGAGTTCGGAGCCTTCCGCCGGCGTCCCCGTGACGACCTCGGACCAGTGGCTGCGGATCGCCTCCGCGGCGACCGGCGAGAGCGCTCCGACCCAGAGCCGCGCCGTGCGGATCCGCCCCCCGGTGCGGGCGATCTCCACGAGCTTCGCGCGGAGGTCCTTCATCACGGCGCTTTCGTGCACGGGGAGATCCTCACTCGGGCCCCGCCGGCCGGCCGGCCAGCTCCGCTCCGAGAAGTTCGACCACCCGCTCCGCGGCCGCCTCCACCTCGGGGCTCAGCCCCGGTCCGACCTCGTAATCGGCCCCCTCGATCCCGATCAGTTCGAAGCGGTCCGGGCGGCGGCCCAGGGCGTCGGCGAGGCCGAGCGCCTGGGCAAGGGAAAGGCCGTGCGTCGACCCCGCTCCGCGGGTCGCCCGCATGAGGTCGTCGCCGCGCGGGACGATGCGGCGGACGGTGCCGGCGGGCGATCCCGACCGGATCGCGTCGACGACGATCACCCGCCGGCGGCTCCGCCAGAGGCCGAGGAGGTGCGCGACCTCCCCGTCGCACTCGACGATCGTCGCGACCTCCGGGAATCGCTCCCGCAGGCGCCGGGCGACCTCCCGGCCGCACCCATCGTCCCGCCGGAAGTCGTTGCCGATGCCGATGACCAGCACCTCCTCCCTCGGTCGCGGCGCCGGTCGGGGCTCCGTCACGGGCCGGGCCGCCGGACGACGTCCAGACGGAGGAAGTGGGTGGCGCAGGAGATGCACGGGTCGTGGTTTCGGATCGCCTTCTCGCAAGCATCCCCCAGCGCCGCGTCGTCGAGGGCGAGAGAGCGCTCGACGACGTGACGCACGTCCCGCTCGATGCAGCCCTGGTTCTGGGAGGTCGGGGCGACGATCTTCGCCTCGGCGATGCGACCGTCCGCCCCCAGCCGATACCGGTGGTAGAGCATCCCGCGGGGGGCCTCGGTGATGGCGCAGCCGGCGGCCGGGGCGGAAATCGGCGGCGGCTCGACGAACGGGCGTGGGGGGGGCCGGTACCCGTCCACGATGCGGAGCGCCTCCTCGACGGCCAGGACGACCTCGATCGCCCGGACGACGATGCTGCGGGAGGGGTTCCGGACCGGGCCGAGGAGGCCCACCTCGCGCGCGAGGCCCCCGGCCCGCGGGGTGAGCCGGTCCTGGTTCAGCGCGAACCGGGCG
>JAJZDF010000065.1 GCA_021828715.1 Thermoplasmata archaeon | reverse complement strand
GAAACTCGGGTGGCCGACTGCCCCTCCGTTCCTGGTCCCTCCCGAGGTGCAGGCGCATTTCGCTTCGACCGCCCGACGCGGCGCCGAAGCGGAAGCCGGTTGGGAGGCGATGCGGGCCCGCTACCGCTCCGCCCATCCAGAGCTCGAACGCGAACTGGCGCGGCTGTGGGGCGGCGACCGGCCGGACGGCTGGGAGGCGGCGCTCCCGTCCTTCGCAATCTCCGAGGCGGGGATGGCCACCCGCGACGCCGGCGCGGCCGCGATGCAGGCGATCGCGGCGGTCGAGCCGGCGCTGGTCGGCGGGTCGGCCGACCTCAACCCGTCGACGAAGACGTACCTGGAGGGCGGAGGCGACTGGACGGCCGAGGGAGCGTGCGGCCGGAACCTCCACTTCGGCGTCCGTGAGAACGCGATGGTCGCGATCTCGAACGGGATGGCCCTCCACGGCGGCGTCCTCCCGTTCGCGGCGACGTTCCTGATCTTCTCCGACTACGCGCGGCCGTCGATCCGCCTTGCGGCCCTCCAGCAGACCCACGTCGTCCTGGTCTTCACGCACGACAGCGTGGCGGTCGGGGAGGACGGACCGACCCACCAGCCGATCGAACAGCTCGTCTCGCTCCGGGCGATCCCGGGCCTGACGGTCCTGCGGCCGGCCGACGCGAACGAAACGGTGGAGGCGTGGCGGATCGCGGCGACGCGGCCGGGCCCGGTCGCCCTCGCCCTCACCCGCCAGAAGGTCCCGATCCTCGACGCCGACCGCCTCCCGCTCGCGGCGGGGGTCGCCCACGGAGCGTACCCGGTCGCCGGCCCGGTCGGCCGCGACCCGGACGTCGTGCTGATCGGCACCGGCTCCGAGGTCCATCTCTGCCTGGCCGCCCGCGAGCGGCTCGAGGCCGAGGGGCTGACGGTCCGGGTCGTCTCCATGCCCTCGTGGGAGCTGTTCGACGAGGCCGGGCCGGAGTACCGGGACTCGGTGTTGCCACCGGGGGTGCCCCGAGTCGCCGTCGAAGCCGGTAGCACCGTGGGCTGGGAGCGGTACGTCGGCGACCGGGCCGCGATCGTTGGCCTCGAGCGGTTCGGCACCTCGGCACCCGGGGCGATTGCTCTCGACCGCCTCGGGTTCCGGGTCGACCATGTTGTCGCCGTCGTGCGGGCGGTCCTCCACCGTTCCTCCCAAGGTCCCCGACGATGAGCCCCGCGGACGCACTCCCCGGGAACCCGCGCGGCGGCATCGGGGGGTCGTCGGGGGTGCCCGGGCCGTACGCATCCGCGATCGCTCGGCGGCTCGCCGCCTGGACCGCCGAGGGGACGGCAGCGAGGGTCTGGCGCCGCGACCCTACCGTCTGGCCGGGCGCCGTCCCGGAGAGCGTCCGTTCCCGTCTCGGCTGGTTGGACGCGCCCTCCCGGGCCCGTGCGGAGATCGCGCGGTACGAAGCGCTGCGGGATGCTCTCCGGAAGGACGGCATCGAGACCGTCGTGCTCCTCGGCATGGGAGGCTCGAGCCTCGCCGCGCAGGTCTACGGGGCCGCGTTCGACCGTTCGGGCGATGCTCCCGAGCTCCGGGTCCTCGACAGCACGCACCCCGATCGAGTCCGCGCCGTGCGGGAGGGGATCGACCTCGCCCGAACCGTCTTCCTGGTCTCCAGCAAATCGGGAACGACGCTCGAGCCGAACGCGATGCTCGCCTACTTCTGGTCGGAGGTCGTCGCCACGGGCGCGCCGCCCGGTCCCCGGTTCGTCGCGATCACGGATCCGGGTTCCGCGCTCGAACGGCTCGCTCGGACGCGGGGATTCCGCGAGGTCGTTCCCGGTTCCCCCGATGTCGGCGGCCGGTACAGCGCCCTGACCGCCTTCGGGCTCCTCCCGGCCGCCCTCCTCGGGATCGATCTCGACCGGTTGCTCGCCCGGGCCGAGCGGATGGTGATCGCCTGCGGGCCGGAGCGGGCGCCGGTCGACCATCCGGGCCTGCAGCTCGGGGCGTTCCTCGGCGAGCTCGCACGCGCCGGCCGCAACAAGGTCGTCTTCTGGGCCCCGCCTCCCCTCACGACCTTCCCCGACTGGCTCGAACAACTCCTCGCGGAAAGCACCGGCAAGCACGGCACGGGCCTCGTCCCCATCGCGGGCGAGCGACGTCCGCTCGATCCTCCGCGGGGACGGGACGACCGGGTCTGGGTCGAGCTCGGGCTCGACGGACGGCCGCCGGCATTCTCGGCCGGTGCCGCGACCCCGCCCTACCTCCGCCTCGCGCTGGAAGACCCGTACGACCTGGGAGCCGAGTTCTTCCGGTGGGAATTCGGGGTGGCGCTCGCCGGCGCGGTCCTCGGGATCGACCCCTTCGACCAGCCGGACGTCGAGGAGGCGAAGGAGCTCGCCCGGCAGCGGATGGGCGGCTCCGCGGCGCCGGACCGGTCCGGGGTCTCGACAGTGCCCGTGGCCGAGGCGGCGCCGGCCGTCGGGCGCTGGGCGTCGACCGTACGGGAGGGGGATTACCTTGCGATCCAGGCGTACCTCGACCCGTCGCCGTCGATCGCGACCGGGTTGGAGGAGGCCCGCACCGCGCTGCGGGAGCGCCTGCGGATCCCGACGACGCTCGGGTTCGGCCCGCGCTACCTCCACTCCACCGGCCAGCTCCACAAGGGAGGGCCGTCGACCGCGCTGTTCCTCCAGCTGGTCGACGTCCCCCGCGTCGACCTCCCGGTCCCCGGCGAGCCGTACTCGTTCGGCGCCATCGTACGGGCGCAGGCCGAGGGGGATGCGGAGGCGCTGCGGGCGCGGTCCCGCCGGCTGCTCACGGTCCAGCTCGGCCCCGACCCGGTCGCCGGGCTCCGCCGGTTGGTCGCGGAGGTCGGCGGGTGACGGGAGCGGAGGGGACCGGGGGAACGGAGCGCGGCCGCGCCCCCGGAGGGAGGACGATGGAACTCGGGATGGTCGGACTCGGACGGATGGGGGCGAACATGGCGGAGCGACTGGTGCGCGGGGGCCACCGCGTCACCGGCTACTCGCGCAGCCGTGCGACGGTAGATGCGGCATCGGCCCACGGGGTCCCGGGGACGACCGATCTGGCCGAACTCGTCCACGCCCTGGCCCCGCCCCGGATCCTCTGGCTGATGGTGCCGGCGGGGGGGCCGACCGAGGCGATGCTCGAGGCCCTGCTGCCCGAGCTCACTCCCGGCGACCTGGTCGTCGACGGCGGCAATTCCTACTACCGGGACACGGTCCGCCGGGCCCGCTCCGTCACCGCGCGCGGCCTGGGCTTCGTCGATGTCGGCACCAGCGGCGGGATCTGGGGCCTCCGCGAGGGATACAGCCTCATGGTCGGAGGGTCCCCCGAGGACGTCGCCCGGCTCCGGCCGATCCTGGAGACCCTCGCACCGGCTCCGGATGCCGGGTGGGGCCACGTCGGCGGTCCCGGCGCCGGGCACTTCGTGAAGATGGTCCACAACGGGATCGAATACGGGCTGATGCAGGCGTACGCCGAAGGATTTTCCATCCTCGCCGCGAAGAAGGAGTACGGGCTCGACCTCGCCCGAGTGGCGGAGATCTGGCAACGCGGCAGCGTCGTCCGCTCGTGGCTTCTCGACCTCACCGCCGACGTCCTCCGCCGGCCGGACGAGTTGCGGGGGATCGCCCCGGTCGTCGCCGACTCCGGCGAAGGGCGATGGACCGTCACCGAGGCGATCGAGCTGAACGTCCCGGCCCCCGTGATCACCCTGGCGCTGGAGCAACGGCTCCGCTCCCAGGAGACGGACCCACTCGCCGAGAAGCTCCTCGCCGCGATGCGGCGGCAGTTCGGGGGCCACGCGGTCCAGCACGAATGACCGACCGTCCGCGGGCGCCGCCCGGGCGCCGGCTCCTCCTCGCGTTCGGCGCGACCGGGGACCTCATGGAGCGGAAGCTGTTGCCCGCGATCTATGCCCTCTCCCGTGGCGATCCCCCGGAACGCCCCGGATGGGTCGTCCTCGGGATCGCCCGGCACCCGCTCGACGACCGCGCGTTCTCCCGGCGCGGGGCGCGGGCGCTGGTCTCGGCCGGGGTCGCGACCGAGCCGGCGGCGACCGCTTGGGCGCGGCGGAGCCTTCGGTACCAGCCGCTCGGGCCCGGGGGGACGGCCGACTACCGCGCCCTCGCGGAGCGCGTCGCGGCGGTCGAAGCCGAGCTCGCTCTCCCGGGGGACCGCCTCCTCTACCTCGCGCTGCCGTTCGACGCCCTCCCGGGCGTGCTCGACGGCCTTCGCCGGTCGGGCCTGACGCGATCGCCGGGCTGGACGCGGGTGGTCGTCGAGAAGCCGTTCGGCCGGGACCTCGCGAGCGCCCGCCTCCTGAACCGGCGCTTGCATCGCTCCTTCTCCGAGCGGCAGATCTACCGAATCGACCACTACCTCGGCAAGGAGACGGTCCAGAACCTCCTCGTCTTCCGCTTCGCGAACATGCTCTTCGAGTCGGTCTGGTCTCGGGACCGCGTCGACCACATCGAGATCACGGTCGCCGAGGATCTGGGGGTCGGCGACCGGGCCGGGTACTTCGACCGGGCCGGCGCGATCCGGGACATGGTGCAGAGCCACCTGACGCAGCTCCTCTGCCTCGCCGCGATGGAGGTCCCGTCGTCGATGGATGCCGATGCGGTGCGGAACGAGAAGGTCAAGGTCCTCCGGTCGATCGCCCCCCTCCGTCCGTCGGAGGTAATCCGCGGGCAGTACCGCGCCGGGACGGTGGACGGGCGACCGGTCCCCGGCTACCGGGCCGAGCCCGGGGTCGCGCCCGGCAGCCGGACGGAGACGTTCGCGGCGCTCCGTCTTCAGGTGCGGAGTTGGCGATGGCAGGGGATCCCGTTCGTGCTCCGGACCGGCAAGCGCCTCCCGCGGAAATCCACGCAGATCGTCGTCCATTTCCGGAAGCCGCCGGTCTGGTTCTTCCCGCGTCGGGACGACTCGGCGCTCGCGGCGAACTGCCTGACGATCACGCTGCAGCCGGACGAAGGGTTCGAGCTGGCGTTCGAGGTGAAACGGCCGGGCCACGATATCCGTCTCGTGACGGAGCGGCTCCACTTCCGCTACGGCGAGGCGTTCGGGCCGCTCCCCGACGCCTACCAGACGCTCCTCCTGGACGTCACCCGGGGCGACGCGACGCTCTTCGTCCGGGCCGACGAGGTCGAGGAGTCGTGGCGGATCTACGACCCGATACTCCGCCGTCCGAGCCGCCTCCAGCCGT
>JAJZDF010000064.1 GCA_021828715.1 Thermoplasmata archaeon | reverse complement strand
CCGGGGCGGAACGGCACCCACCGCCTCCACCTATCCAGGGTGGGAGAGATTCCCATCGAGGTCCACCGCACTCCGCCCGAGGGCCGGGTCAAGACCTGCTCCGTGAAGCGGGAGGGCGACCGCTGGTTCGCCGTCCTCACCTACGAGGTGTCCGCCCCTGCACCGCCTCCGGCGACGCCGCCCGTCACCCCGGTCGGGGTGGACCTGGGGCTCTCCCATCTCGCCACCCTGCCCACGGGAGAGGTGGTGGAGCCGCCGAAGTTCCTGCGACGGGCCGAAGACCGCCTCGCGCGCGCCCAGCGGGTCGTCGCCCGTCGGAAGAAGGGCTCGCATCGCCGCGAGAAGGCGAAGCTCCGGGTGGCGCGGTGCCATGCGAAGGTGCGGGACCAGCGAAGGGACTTTGCCCACCGGCTCACGACCGGGTGGGTGCGAGACCACGACCTGATCGCCTTCGAAGACATGGACCTGCGCGGCCCTATGGAGGGCTCTTTCGCGAAGGCGACCGCCGACGCGGGCTGGGGGATGCTCCGGCAGATGTCCGCCTACAAAGAGGGCCGCCGCTCCGGTCGCTACGTCGAGGTCCCCACGAAGGGGACAACTCAGACCTGCTCGGGGTGCGGTCGGCTCCACCACCCGCCGCTCACGCTCGAGGACCGCACGTACGGGTGTCCGTGCGGACTTCGGCTCGACCGAGACCTGAACGCGGCGAGGAACATCCTCGCCCGCGCTCTTCGTGCAGTACCCGGGGGCACCGGGGAATCGACGCCTGTGGAGACGGGACCTCCACCGCACCGCAAGGGGCGGCGAGTCCGGTCGAAGAAGCAGGAACCGCCACGGGATTCGGAGGTAGCACGATGAGTCCCGGGGGAAGCCCCCCTACTTGTAGGGGGGAGGATGTCACCGTAGCTAGGGCCGTCCGGATCCGGCGAGGGACCCGCGCGACCCACCCGGCTCCCCCGCCCGTTCCGGTGCGAGAGAACCGGGCCGGCTCCCGCCGCGCGCGGAGGGTCGCTGCGACGTACACCGGATCCCTGTCGCTCCTCACCGCGTTGCTGGCCGTCCTCGACGCGACCCGGCCCGACGCCGGCCGCCCCGGCGTCCAGGACGGCCTCGACCTCTTCCTCGGTGTCGCGGTGCTGCTCGCGGCGGCGAGCGCGGCCTATGCGGTCACCGCGGCTCCCCGTCGGGTCGAACTCCGGCCCGAGGGGTGGGTCGTGGTCGGCCGCTGGGGCCGCCGTCGCACGTGGGCCCCGGGCCTCCGGATTCGTGTCGAGATCGTGCGGCGCCTGCCGGTCGGGATGCTGTCGCCGGAACCCGTCGACGCGGTCCGCCTCTCGGACCGGACGGGGCGAAGCGTCGTCTACGAGGTCGGACGGGGACTGCTGGACGGGATCGAGGGTGCGCCGTCTGCGGTCACTCGAGAAGATCCTCGAGTTCACCGGCGACCAGCGTGAGCAGGTGGTCGAGGGCGCGGTTCTTGAGTTCCGTGATGTGGCCCGAGTCCGTCTCGATCCGCGCCATGAACTCGTCGCCGTCGCGGACGAACGCGAGGGAGAGGAGGTGGCGACGGCCGTCCGGGCGCCGGATCTCCGGGACCGGGGCAAGCGCCGCGGCGGGGGCCGCCTTGGCGGTCGGCTTGGCCGGCGGCTTCGGGGGGGGGCGGGCCCGGGCGGATGGCTTCCGGGCGGGCGCCGGGGTACGGGACGGACGGACCGACGAGGCGGGGCGGGCCTTCGATTTCGCCGAGAGGGAGGGGGTCACGGCTCGGTGCCTCGGAGGCGGCGCACCTGCGTCCCCTATTTAGCGATATAGCCGGTCGGGACCCCCCGTCCGTCTCGTCGGCGTCCGCCGCCACAATTTTGGGGGGACGACGGTATCGGCGCGCGGATGGATACGGCGACCCCCGCCCCGTCGGCTCCCGCGGCGCCCCGACTCCCGCGGCTTCCCCCGGTGCGAACCGAGATCGCGGTCCTGCTGGTCGGGCTGGCGGTCCTCCTCGTCTTCCTCGCCCTGGAGCCGTATCTCTCCTACGCCCTCTTCGGGTCGGATTCGGGCGAGTACTACGCGCTCACGTCGGCGCTCCTCGCGACCGGACATCTGCCGCTCGGGACGGCGTACGGCGGCTGGGGATCGGCCTACCCGGACTTCCCCGGGATCTATCTGGTCGCCGGGGCCGGCGCCGCGGCGCTCGGCCTCTCGACGTTCACGGCCCTGACGGTGATTATCCCGGTCCTGGCCGTCCTCTCCGTCTTCCCGCTCTTCCTGCTGTTCCGGCGGCTCTACCCCGACGACCGGATCGCGTTGCTGGCTGCCGCGCTCGCCTCGGTCGCGATGCCCCGGCTGTTCACGATCGCCCACGCCGCCCCCGCGTCCCTCGGCGATGCCTTCGCCGTCGCCGGGCTCTGGATGTTCGTCGAGAGCCGGCGGGACGTCCGCTGGTATCTCCCGCTCTCGCTCACGGCCGGCGCCCTCATCGTGACGCACCACCTGTCGACGTACTTCCTCGTCATCGGGGCGCTCGGCGGGCTTCTCCTGTTGGAGCTGTGGCGACCCGGCCTCTGGAGCCGCCGCTTCCCCCTCCGGGAGTTCCTGTTCCTCGGCGGGCTGGTCACCGCGACATTCCTGTTCTGGTTCTACGGCACGACCGAGTTCGTCGCCAAGGTCCTCCAGCCCGGCCTCGGCCACACCACGTACGTCGGCTTCGGGGCCCTCGAGGGGGCGGTGCTCCTCGTCCTCGTCCTCTCGGCGGTCGCGGTCGCGCTAAGGCGACGTTCGCCGCCGCGCCGGCGGTGGGTCCGCCTCCCGTCCGACCGCAGCCTCCTCCGCGACGCGCTCCTCCTCGCGGTGGGGATCTTCGGCGGGGTCTCCCTGCTCCTCGTGGTGCCGCTCCCCGGGACGACCCAGGTGACCCAGCCGTCCGCGATCCTCTGGTTCGCCCCCCTGCTCGGGATCGTCGTCCTCTGCGCCGGGAGCCGTCGCCTCCTCACGACGTCCCGCCTCGGCCCGTTCGCGCTCACGTGGCTCGCGATCCTCGCGATCTCCGCCCTCGCCACGCTCCTCGCCTCGGAGATCGGCCCGTCGATCGCCGGGTTCGTGGAGGCGATACCTCCGGAGCGGCACGCCGAGTACCTCCTCATCCCGATCGCGCTCCTCGCCGCGGTTGGCGCCGCCCGGCTCGTCGCCCGCATCGACTCCCGGGCCGGCCGGCGGGCGGCGGTCGCCGCCGCGGTCGCGCTCGTCGTCCTGGTGGGCGCGAACGCGGCGATCGTCTATCCCCCCCAGACGCTGTTCGGCGGCTTCGAGGAGGGGCTCACCCACGGCGACGCGGCGCTCTGGATGTGGGTCGGGCTCGCGGCACCGGCCACGTGGACGGTCGCGAGCGACCACCGGCTCTCTTCGATGATCTTCGGCTTCGACGGCAATCCGGCGACCTGGACGACGACCCCCGTTCTGTTCACCGGTTCGGCGTCCGAGGCCCCCCAGGCCTACGCCGAACTCCGCGGTTCCGGGACGCCCTACATCGACCGGCCGATCGACCTGGTGGCCGTCGACTCCGTCATGCACGCGGGGGTCGCGGGGAACCCGTCCGGGCTCGCCCCGCCCCTCAGCGGAGCGGCGATCGCCTGGCTCGACGAGATGCCGTTTGTGCCGATCTACGAGGACGGGCAGAACATCGTCTATCTCGTGGACGCGCCGTGGATCCCGCCCGGGTAAGGCTCGACGCGGCCGTCACGCGTCCACGCCTTTAGCGGCGCGCCGTCCGCGGCGAGCTCCTGCAGGGCGACCCGCGCCCAGCCGAGCTTGCGCCGCTTCCGCTCCCGAACCGGGCCGGGGGGCTCGTCGACCCGATCGAAGTCAAATCCCCAGAGAAGGATACTCCGGGCCCCGGCGGCCGCCGCGAGGTAGGCGGCCCGGTCCCCGTCGGTGAAGCCCCCGACGTCGAGCAGCTCGTCGTCCGGCGGACCGGCCCACGAGCCGGCCAGCGCCCCGGGGAACTGCGGCACCCATTCCTCGAGGGCCGCTCCGTTGTCGCCGTGCGCGTGTACCACGATGAACGCCCCCCGGGCGTTCGCCGCGATCTCGGCCGGCACCGGCCCGTCCAGGTCGGTAACGACCACGTCCGGCACGATCCCGGCGTCGAGGCAGACCGCCGCCGCGCCGTCGGCGGCGACGACCGCGAGGGGATCCGCACCCTCCCGACGCCGCCAGAGGGGGGGCGGACCGGCGCCGGGACCGAGGCCCACGACCACGACTTCCTTCGCGCGGAGGCGTCCGGTCGCCCGCGCCGTCGCGTCGTGCCGGCCCCGGGCGGGCAGCAGGTCGCGGAGGGCTCGGCCGGCGGCGACCTCCCGCTCGAACGGGAGGTGGAGATCGTCGGCGATGCGCCGATAGAGCGGCGCCCAGCGGGGATACTCCACGAGGCGGGGGAGCGCGCCCAACGCTTTATAACAGGGACCCGGCTCCCTCGCCGGGGAAGTCCGTGATGCGACCTTTAGCCCAGGAGATCCTGGCGCACCTGCCCGGAGAGACCCGCCGTACTCCGGAGGCCCCCCCTCCGACGAACGACGACGCCGAGCTCGAGGCGGTCCTCGCCTCCCTGAAGACGAACATCAAGGTCGTCGGCTGCGGCGGCGGAGGGTGCAACACGATCAACCGGCTCTCCGAAGAGGGGATCGCTGGGGTCGAGCTCGTCGCCTGCAACACCGACGCCCAGCACCTGCTCGCGATCCATGCCCCGCGGAAGATCCTGCTCGGCCGCCGCCTCACGCGCGGGCTCGGGGCGGGGGCCCTTCCGCAGGTCGGCGAGCAGGCAGCGCGCGAGGCGGAGGACGAGATCAAGAAGGCGCTCGCCAATTCGGACATGGTCTTCATCACGCTGGGCCTCGGCGGCGGGACCGGAACCGGCTCCGCGTCGGTCGTCTCGCAGGCGGCGAAGGACGCCAACGGCGGGAGCCCGCTCACCATCGCCGTGTGCACCCTCCCGTTCACCTCGGAAGGGCTCGTTCGCGGAGAGAACGCGGCGTGGGGTCTCGAGAAGCTGCGCTCGACGATCGACACCGTGATCACGATCCCCAACGACCGGCTGCTCGAGCTCGTCCCCCGGCTCCCGATCCAGACCGCCTTCAAGGTCGCCGACTCGGTCCTCGCCCGGGCCATCCGGGGCATCACCGAGATCATCACCCGGCCGGGCCTCGTCAACCTCGACTTCAACGACCTCCGGAC
>JAJZDF010000063.1 GCA_021828715.1 Thermoplasmata archaeon | reverse complement strand
ATCCGGTCGGATCGCGCTCGCGATGCGGAGGTCCTTCTTCCGGGCGAACGACCGCTCGAGCTGGTACTTGAGGTCCTTCAGGAGGAGCGAGAACGCGACGCGGAACAGGTCCTCCATGAGGTCGCCCGCGAGCTTGAGGCGCTTGTTGGCGTAGTGGTCCTTGTCGTCCTCCCCTCGGACCCGGAGGTGGAGTTCGAGGACCGTCCGCGCCATCCGCGCGAGGTACAGGGCCTTCTTGAGGCGGTCCGCCTTTGCGTCGCCGAGGTGCGGCAGCAGCGAGCGGTCGAGGATCCCGTCGACCTTCCGTTGGCGGTATTCCTTGGCCTGTCCGGTCGCGAACTTCTTCTCGAGGAACACCAAGGCGTCCTCGGTCGACTGGATCCCCTCGGGCGGGTAGACTTTCGGGGAGACGCACTCCTCGACGTTCACGTTCAGGAGGTGCTTCATGGTCTGGACGAACGGCTCGTCCAGCGGGAACAGCTCGCCGAGGACCGCCTGGAAGATCTCCTCGTCGTTCTTCATCCCGAGGGCCTTCATCAGGATCACGAGCGGGATCTGCCCGCTCGCCGTCGGGACCGACACCTGGAGGATGCCGTCCTTCTTCTTCTCGACGACCGTGAGGGAGCGGTAGCCGCCGCGCTGGCTGAAGACCTTCGCGCTCTCGATCGGCGTGCCGTAGCGCTCGTTGAACTCCGCAAAGATCCGGTTCGGGGCGAGGTCCTCGAGGCTGATGATCACCCGCTCGGTGCCGCCGATGATCGCGTACCCGCCCGGGTCGAGCGGGTCCTCGCCGTACTCGACGAGCTTCGCGCGGTATTCGTCGTCCGACAGCCAGATCTGGTCGTCCTCGCTGACCTTGAAGCGGTTCAGGTTGCACGGACGGCTCTTGACCATGATCGGAAGATCGCCGATGTGGACGTCCTCGGGCGCCCGCTCGACGCCGTTCTCCACGACGGTGACCCGCAGGTAGATCGGCGCCTGGTACGTCAGGTTCCGCAGCCGGGCCTCCATCGGGGTGAGCGTCGGCTTCGAGCCGACCGGCTCCTTCACGAAGGGGGCCCCGATGAAGATCGTCGGATCCGCGGACGGATTCACGGCCCCGCGCGCGTCGCGACGCCGCCCGACCCGCACGTAGATCGAACTCTTCGTCTTCTGGACGTCCAGCCGGATGACCCCGCGCTCGGTCGAGTCTTCGCTGACCCGCGCGTCGTCGACGATGCGCTGCATCCGCGAGTTCGGGTTGTCCTTGGTCGGCAGAAAGTCGTTGAAGCTCGCGAGGTGGTGGTTGACGATCGATCGCTCCCGGAAAAAGGCGTCGACGATCTCGCGCACGGCCTACATCCCTCCGACCGGGGCGATCAGGACGCGGTACGCGGTCGCCGTGCCGGCCGTCTGGCTCGGGCGGCGGATGCGGACCAGGCGCCCGACGAGCGGCTCGCCGGCGTCGCGCAGGGCCACGAACTTGGGATCGGCCTGCAGGCCCGGGTCGGAAACGAAGATCTTCGGCATCCGGTCCGGTGCCGTGCTGAGCCCCTCGAGGATCCGCCGCGACTCCTCCTCGCTCAGCACCTCGTGGGCCGGGGCCAACAGGTGCGCGACGAACGGGCGCGCGGGGGCGGTCTTCTCGTCCTTCCGGGTGCGGGACTTGCGACGGGAGGTGGTGGGGGTCATGGAGTGCTCCGAGGAGTGGGACGGGCCCGGGGGGACGTCCGGAGCCCCCGCGTCGCCGCGGGATGGCTCGATCGAACCCCCGACCACCCGGTTAAAAGCCGGATGCTCTTTGTAGGGCCGCCCGGGTACCCGCGCGGCCTGCCTAGCTGAGCTACGGGCCCGCGACCGCTCCGAACCGTCAGGACCCGGCCGGTGTATTTCAGCCTATCCACCGTGCGACTCACTGAAGGCTCTCCAAGGCCGACATGATCGACCAGATCGCGGTCCGGCCGTGCGTCGGCAGGTTCGGGTCGCCGGCGAGTTCGTCGAGGACCGCGACGGCGCTCGCGACGCGCACGTCGAGCGCGACACGGGCCCGGGTGAGCTCCTGCTTTGCCGCCTGCGCGCCCCGTCGGAGGTTCCGCGGGACCGAGAGGTCATCGGCAAGCTCCGCGAGCGACTCGAGCAGAGGGGTGAGGGACGGGTCGGGCGACGCGCCGATCGAGACGACGGCCTCGGAGTCGCCGAGCGCCGGGACGGTCGGGGACGGGGCGTTCATGCGGAGCGGGTCTCCCCTCCTTCCTTGTACGCCGTGACGACCAGGAGCGTCTTCGTCTCCCGGATGCCGCGCACCCCCGGGAGCCGACGGAGTACGAACTCCTTGAGCCCGTCATAGTGCGGGAAGCGGACCTTGACGAAGATGTCGGTGTCGCCCGTGACGAGGAAGACATCCTCCGCCTCGGCGAACCGCGCGACTTCGGCGGCGACGGTGTCGGCCTCGCTGGTCTCGACCTTGAGGGCGATGAGCGCCACGACGTGCTCGTTCCCCCAGACTTTCGTGAACGCGCTCTCGACCGCCACGCTCACCGGTGGTTTGGATACGGTTGGCTTTTCCATGGAAACCTCGCGCGTGTGCTCTCCGCCCGACAGCGAATGCCCGGCCCCGTCCTCGCTACGCCGCGGGGGCGGACTCGAACTCCTCTTGGAGGTCGCTGATCACTTGATCGATCACATCGGACGAGGAGGGGCTGTGATACTCCCGCACGCCACCGGCCTCGCTCGATACGCGGGCATAGAACACGGTCCCTCCGCGGAGGAACTCGACACTGCAGATGAACTCCTCCATCGAGGCCGGCCCCCCACCGCGCCGGCGGGCCGATAAGGGTGGTCTATAAAGGTTTTATGACCGCCGTCGCGGGCCCGGTCCGGAGCGACCGGCCGGGGGCCCACGGCGGGGGCAGGATTATCTGCGCCCGTCCGTAGGCCGGGCCGATGGTCCGGTCCGCCGCCCGTACGACCGACGTCGAGGTGCGCATCGAGCTGAAGCCCGGGGTCATCGACGCCGAGGCGGAGAGCGTGGAGAAGTCGCTCGGGCTGCTCGGGATCGCGCCCGTACCGCGGGTCTCGACCGCCCGGATCTTCGTCCTCCGGTTCCCCGGCGTCTCCCGTCGCGAGGCCCGACGCCTCGCGGAGGAAGCGGTCGAGCGCCTCCTCGCGAACCCCGTGATCCACCGCGTGACGGTCCACCCGATCGAACCGGCCTAATCCATGCCGGAATGGGCCCCGTCGGTCAGCGTCCTGCCGGTGCGAGACGCCTCCGCGGCGGAGCTGGAGCAGCTCTCGCGGCGCCGCGGCCTCGGGTTCGACGCCCGGGAGCGGACGGCGATCCAACGCTACTTTCGGCGCGAGGGGCGGGACCCGACGGACGTCGAGCTCGCCGGCCTCGCCCAGAGCTGGAGCGAGCACTGCAGCTACAAGAGCTCCCGACCGTTCCTCCGCCGGGCGTTCGGTGCGCTGCGCCCCCGGCGGGTCCTCGGCACCGGGGATGCCGGCGTCCTCGAGTTCGGGGACGGCTACGCCTACGCGCTCCGAATCGAGTCGCACAACCACCCGTCGGCGGTCGAGCCGTACGGCGGGGCCGCGACGGGCATCGGCGGGATCCTGCGCGACGTCCTCGCCGTCGGTGCGCAACCGATCGCCTTGGCCGACCCGCTCTTCTTCGGTCCGCTCGACCGGCCCGACGGCGAGCTCCCACCGGGCGTGAAGAGCCCCCGCTACCTCGCGAACGGGGTCATCGCGGGGATCCGCGACTACGGCAACCGCGTCGGGGTGCCGACGGTCAGCGGCGGGATCTACTTCGACCCGGGCTACGTCGTGAACCCCCTCGTCAACGTCGGCTGCGTCGGCCTCCTGCCTACGGCGCGGCTGCTGCCAAACCGGGCCCAGGCCGCGGGGGATCCGCTCGTGCTCGTCGGGGGCCGGACCGGTCGGGACGGCATCGGCGGGGTGGCGTTCGCTTCCCGCCCGCTCACCGCGCGCAGCGAGTCCGAGTCCCGCGGGGCGGTCCAGCTCGGGAACCCGATCATGAAGGAGCCGCTCATCCACGCCTCCCTCGAAGCGTTCGACCGTGGGTTGGTGCGCGCCCTCAAGGACCTCGGCGGGGGCGGGATCGCCTCCGCCTTCGGGGAGCTCGCCTACGCCGGCGGGTTCGGGATGCGCCTCGACCTCGCCCGGGTCCCGCTCCGCGAGCCCGGGCTGCTTCCGTGGGAGGCCTGGGTCTCCGAATCGCAGGAACGGATGGTCTTCGAGGTCCGGCCGCGTCACCTCCGCCCGCTCCTGGACCTGTTCCGACGCTACGACGTCCCCGCGACCCCGCTCGGCGAGGTCGTCGACGGGCCGTTCGAGGAGATCGGATGGGACGGGTCCCCGGTCGCCCGGCTCCGGCTCGGTTTCCGGGTCGACCCGGCGCCGCTCCACCGGCCGGTGCGCGCCCGTCGACCGGCGACGGGGACGGCGCCCCCCGTCCCCGACGAGGACCTTCCCGCGCTGGTCGAGGAACTGGTGTTGGCGCCCGACTCCGTCTCCCGCGAACCGGTGATCCGGGTCTACGACCATGCGGTCCAGGGCCGGACCGCGATCTACCCCCTGCACGGGCGGGTGATCTCTCCGAGCCACGGCGACGCGGCCGTCCTTCGCCCCCTCCCCGACCGCTGGCGCGGGCTCGCGATTGCTGTCGCCGCCCAGCCGTGGGCATGCCGGGACGACCCGGCCCGCGGCGGGGCGCTCGTCGTCGAGGAGGCGGCGCGGAACCTGTACGCGGTCGGCGCCCGCCCGGATGCGTTCACAAACTGCCTCAACTTCGGTACCCCGGAGGACCCGCGCGTCCTCGGCGACTTCGCCCGGGTCACCCGGGGGATGGCCCGCGCCGCCGCCGCGCTCGATTTCGCGGTCCCGTCGGGCAACGTCAGCTTCTACAACGGCGGCCTCGGCGCCGAGATCCCGCCGACGCCCGTCCTGATGGCGACCGGTATCGTCCCCGACCTCCGTCACGCGACGACGTCCGACCTGAAGGCGGAGGGGAATCCGCTCTACCTGCTCGGACGGACCCGACCGGAGCTCGGCGGATCCCTTTGGGCCCGTCGTCGAGGGCTCCGGGGCCTCCGGGTGCCGGCCCCGGATCCGCCGGCCCTCCGGGCGGCGGGGGAGGCGCTCCTCCGGGCGGGCTCGCGCGGATGGGTCGCGGCAGCCCACGACATCTCCGACGGGGGTGCCGCCGTCGCGCCGGTGAGCTCGGTGAGCACGTCAGCGCGCTCGTGGGCGAGCTGTTGTCGGTCGACGCCCT
>JAJZDF010000062.1 GCA_021828715.1 Thermoplasmata archaeon | reverse complement strand
TTCCTCCTCTCGGCCGGTGGGGGCGGCCCGGGATTCGGCTGGTGGATCGCGGCCGTGCATCTGTTCCTGTTGGGCCACGTTACGGCCCTGATCGCGGCGGTGCTCCTCCGCCTCGCCCCCCGTGCCGCCGGCCCGGATCCGCCCCGCGCCGCGGTGGTCTCGATCGCTGTCCTCGCCGGTACCGGGCCGGGAGCCGTACCGGTCGGGCTCCTCCTCTCGCCACCGCTGCCGTCCGCTGCCCTCGTCCTCTTCGCCCTCCCCGAGGCCACCTTCGCGGCGCTCCTGTTCGCGGTCCTCGTCCTGCTCGCGCTCCGCGCCCACACCGCCGCGCTGCGGCTCGGCCTCCACGCCGCGGCGATCGCCGCCCTGCTCGCGGGGGGGTCCATCGGGCTCGCCATGGTCGGAACCGCGGCCTACGCGCCGGTGGAGGCCCACGCGTTCCTCAACCTCTTCGGATTCGTCGGCCTCACCCTGCTCGGGATGTGGTTCGCAATGATTGCTCCATTCCAGCGGATTTCCCACCGCTGGACCCGGCGGATGTTGGCGATCCTCGCTGCCGACTGGGCCTGCGGACTGGCGATCGTCGTCGCAGCGGTCGCTCGGGGCGGCGCCGCCTCCCCGATAGGGATCGGGCTCGGCGGCGCGGTGCTCCTGGCCGGGGCGCTCGCGTGGTGGGTCGGTACGCTCCCCGTCCTGTATCCGGGGCTCCCTGCCCTGCCCGGGATCGACGCCGAGCGGCTCGGCCGCCTCCGGGAACGATGGGAGCGGCGATGACCGGCCCTTCCCCCTCCCTGTCGCGCACGATGGGGAACGACCACGCCCGGCTCGACGAGGCGTGGGAGCGGATCCGGGGAACCGAACGCGCCGAGCTGCGGCGGGAGTGGTTCGAGGCGTACCGCGCCGACCTCGTGTACCATGTCGAGATCGAGGAACGGGAGATGTTCCCGCGCCTCGCGGCGGCGGGGCCGGCCGACGCCCTACTGGTCGGACGGCTCCGGGAGGAGCACCGGGAGATCCTGGAAGTGCTCGACCGCATCGGGGCCGCCATCGACGGTCCGATCGACCGCCTAGGGGTCCTCGACGTTGAACTAGTAACCCTGCTATGGGCCCACAACGCCCGGGAAGAAACGACGGCCTACCCGCGGTGGGACGAACTGGCCGGACCGGACGAGGCGGCCCGGATACGGAGCGCGCTCGACCGCTCCTCCTCTCCCGAGTGACCCCTACGGGGGATTGGCGCCGTCGTCCGGCGACGGTCGGGCGGAGCGCCTCGGGAACCGCCCGGGCCCGGCGGGCGTCGCTCCCCGCGCCGGGACGGAAAGCCAAGGGAGGGAATCGAACCCCCAGGAAGCGGATCTGCAGTCCGCCGCATTAACCATTCTGCCACCTTGGCGCGCGGGGAGGGCGAGGGCCCCACCCCTTAAAGCGCTCGGGTCGCCGCGGCGGTCGGCCGTCAGACCGACCGCAGGCCGCGGGCCAGGTACTTCGCCCCGTTCGACAGGGCGAGAGCCACCCGGCCCCCGAACGGCATCGAGGCGCCGTCGGCGCTCGTCCGGCCGGTACGGATCGCTTCGAGGAGGTCGTCGACGGTCGAGACCGACTCCGGGAAGAGCGTGACCGCACGGCCGACGTCGTCGAGGCGATGGGCGTCGCTGCCGCCCGTCGCCGCCAGGTGCCGGAGCTCCGCCCACTGGGCGGCCCGCCGGTTGCTCGCCTCCGAGTTGTGCGCGTTCCGCACCTCGAGGCCGGTGACGTGGGCGACCGCCGCCAGGCGGCCGCCGGCCCCGTGCCGCAGCCGGAACGGGTGGGAGATCACCGGCTCGCCGCCGCGATCGCGCACCCAATCGGCGGTCGACTCGAGGTCGCGGCCCCGCAGCGGCGCCTCGGCCACGCCGTAGGCCAGCAGGTGGCCGTCGCGGGTCGAGACCTCGACGCCCGGGAGCAGCAGGAGCCCCGGGTACGTCCGCGCCACGTCGCGGAGCTCGGCGTGGCCGGCGACGGAGTTGTGGTCGGTCAGGGCGAACCCCCGGAGACCGACCGCGGCGGCGCGGGCCGCGAGGGCCGAGACCGGGAGCCGCGAATCCGGCGAGTGGCGCGAGTGAACGTGGAGGTCGAGGCGGCCGGTCGCCGTCACCGGACGGTCGCCCCCGACGGGACCGGCTCGCTCGGGCGCAGGGGGCGGCCGGGGCCGAACGCGAGGACGAACGCCCGGTCGGCGGTCGGCGGTCGGCGGGCGACGACGAGCTCGACCCCCTCCGGCCAAGTCCCTTCGACCTCGACCTCCTCGGTCCCGACCCGTACCGGGGTCGACCCTTCGCGCGCGACGGGCCGGGTCGTCCCGACCTGGAGGCGGTAGGTGGCGAACTCGTCGTACGAAACCGGCCGGGCGGCCGGATCTACGCCGTCGATCGTCTCGCCCGGTACGGCTTCCTCGGGGGGGACGAGCAGGACCGCCCGACCGTCGACGTCCGCCGCGAGGACCATCCCCTGGGAGCGGACGCCGCGGATGGTCCGGGGGGCGAGGTTGCCGAGGACGGCGATCCGACGCCCGACGAGTGCGTCGGGGGCGTAGACGCCGCGGATCCCCGCGACGATCGACCGCGGCTCGGCCTCGCCGAGGTCGACCCGGAGCGCCAGCAGCCGGTCGGCGGACGGGTGCTCCTCCGCGCGGACGATGATCCCGGCCCGGACCGCCAGCATAGGAGCGCCGGCCGGGGGAGCCGCGGAGGTCCCGGCCGGGACGGTCGGGGTCGTCACGGCGCCGGTGCCGGCCTTCGGGAAGAGCGGACGCACGGTGCCGAGCGGTTGGCCCGGCGGCGGCGGCACGAGCGCCCCGTCCCAGTCCCCGGGAGAGGGCGGCTCCGCATACCCGAGCATGCGGAACAGCGCGGCGGTCGAGGAGGGCAGGACCGGCGCGAGCCAGATCGCGAGCGCCTTGAGCCGCCACGCCGCCTCGTAGACGATCCGGGCCCGCTCCGGCTCCGCCGCCTCCCACGGCTTCGCCTCGTGGAAGCGGCGGTTCGCTTCCCGGACGGCGTCGAGGGTGCGGTCGAGCGCCGCCTTCAGCCGGACCTGTTCGTACGCCGCCCCGATCTCGCGGTGGGCGCGGGCGATATCCCCGCCCGTGCCGCCGGACAGGTCGAGGGCCCATCCCGGCGGCGGGAGCGGGATCTGGCCCTCGTACCGCTCCCGGGCGAGGACGAGGGTCCGCTGCACCAGGTTGCCGAACTGGTCGGCCAGGATGTCGTCCCGGACCTGCCCGAGCTCCCTCCAGTCGAGCTCGGTATCGTGGTGCTCCGGTGCGAGGAGGGCCGAGTAGAACCGGATGACGTCCGGAGGGTAGTTCGCCAGCAGCGACGGGTGGAAGGCGTCCTGCCCCGCGGCCCGCGACTTCGAGACCTTTCCGCCGCCGATCAGCAGCCACTCGTTCGCCGGGACGTCGTCCGGCAGGTGGAGGCCCCCGACCCCGAGAAGGACCCCGGGCCAGAGGATCGTGTGGTGGAACTTGTTGTCCTTCCCGCAGAAGTAGACGTGCCGCGCGGGCTCCCGCTCGTCCCAGAACTTCCGCCACGCCTCGGGGCGGCCGGCGCGGACGGCCCACTCCTTCGACGCCGACAGGTAGCCGATCAGCGCCTCGAACCAGACGTAGAGCCGCTTCGACGGGTAGCCGTCGAGCGGGAGCGGGATCCCCCAGTCGAGGTCGCGCGTGATCGGCGTCGGGTGGAGTCCCTCGGCCAGGAAGTTCTCCGCGACCTTCCGCGTGCCGGGCCGCCACTCGGGGTGGCGTTGCAGGTAGGCGGCGATCGCCGGCTGGAGCCGGTCGAGCTCGAGATAGAACTGCTCGGTCGGCCGGAACTCCGCGGCGGTGCCGCAGAGCGCGCAGCGGGGATCGCCGAGCTCCTTCGCCTCCAGCGGCCGGCCGCACCGGTCGCACTCGTCCCCGCGCGCGGTCGGCGACCCGCAATGCGGGCAGGTGCCCACGAGGTAGCGGTCGGGCAGGAATCGGCCGTGGTGCGGGCAGAACGCCCCGTCGGTCGTCCGGCGCTGCACGTACCCCCGCTCCAGGAGCGCGAGGAAGATCTCCTGGGCGGTCCGCTCGTGGAGCGGGGTCCGGGTCGTCGTGAACACGTCGAACGAGATCCCGAGGCGCTCGAACGCCTCCCGGTTCTGGCGGTGGAACCGCTCGGTGAGCTCGGCCGGCGAGATCCCCTCCTGCTCGGCCCGGACGAGCGCCGGTGTCCCGTGCATGTCCGATCCCGATACCATCAGGACCTCGGCGCCGCGGAGGCGGTGGTATCGGGCGAACAGGTCGGCGGCGACGTAGGTGCTCGCGAGCTGCCCCAGGTGGAACGGCCCGTTGGCGTACGGCCAGGCGACCGCCACCAGGATCCGCGCCATCGTCCCTTCCTCCCGCGGAAGGACGGGGGCCCCGCCTAAACGTTTGCCGCCAACGCCGTTCCGGGGCCCGTCGGCCGAGGGGGCGGTGCGGTCGCCCCCCAACAGGGTAAAGAGGGGGGCGACGGTCCTTCGCGCGATGGTCGCCGAGCGCGTGCGACAAGTCGAGATCTCGGGGATCCGCCGGATGTTCGAGGCGGCACCCCCGAACTCGATCAACCTCGGACTCGGGGAGCCCGACTTCGAGCCGCCGCGCGAGGTGGTCGAGGCGATGTGCCGCTCCGTGCAGAACGGCGGCAACCACTACGGCCCGACCGCCGGGATCCTGCCGCTCCGCAACCACGTCGCCGCGCGGTACGTCCCCTGGGACCGTACGACCACGAGCCAGAACGTGATCGTCACCGCGAGCGGGTCGGAGGCGTTGATGTCCGTCGCCCTCGCGGTGTACGACACCGGAGACGAGGTGCTGATCCCGAATCCGGGGTTCGTCCTGTACGGCCCGCACGCGAAGCTCGCGGGAGCGGTTCCCGTCCCCTATTCCCTCACCGAGGCGCGGAAGTTCCAGCCGGACTTCGACGAGCTCGAGCGCCTGGTCACCCCGAAGACCCGGGCGATCGTCGTGAACAGCCCGTCGAACCCCACCGGCGGGATGTTCACCCCCCGCACGATCGACCGGCTCGTCGCGTTCGCCGACGCGCACGAGCTCGTGCTCGTCTCCGACGAGGTCTACGACGAGATCGTCTACGAGGGCCGGTTCGTGTCGTTCTGGGGAAAGAGCGACCGCGTCGTCGTCGTGAACTCGTTCTCGAAGACGTTCGCCGTCACCGGCTGGCGGTTGGGCTACCTGGTCGCGCCGCCCGCGCTGGCGGTCGACCTCAACAAGATCCACTACCACATCATGGCCTGCCCGCCGACGCCCGCCCAGGTCGCGATCGTCGCCGGTTTCGAGGCCGGACGGGCGGCGACCCAGAAGATGGTCCGGGAGTTCCGGGCGCGGCGCGACCTCGTGACCCGCCTCCTCGGCGA
>JAJZDF010000061.1 GCA_021828715.1 Thermoplasmata archaeon | reverse complement strand
GGTGAGATTTGAACTCACGGACTCCTACGAGACTAGGACCTCAACCTAGCGCCTTTGACCAAGCTGGGCCACCCCTGCGCGGTCGGCGGCGGCTACGGGGGGCGGGGAATAACCTTTGCGAAGCCGTGGCGGGAGCGGGCCGGCGCGGGCCCGCGGCCCCTCGACGCCCGCAAAGCGACATGTAGCGGTGGAGGGTCCCCGGTCGAACATGGGCGAGCGCATGGGCAGCGGCGTGACCGTCTTCATCGGGCTCAAGCCGACGATGACCTACGTTTTCCAGGTCGTCACCCAGCTCAACTCGGGCGCCGGCCCGGTCGTCGTGCGCGCCCGGGGGAACGCGATCGCGAAAGCGGTCGACGTCGTGGAGGTCGTGCGGCGCCGGTTCCTGGAGGGTCAGGTCGAGCTCGGGGCGATCTCGATCGGCACCGAGCGGCTCACGAACCACGACGGCCGGGAGGCGAACGTCTCGGCGATCTCGATCCCGCTCACCCGGATCGGCCCGGCGGCGGAGCCGGCGCCGACGTCGTCCCCCCCATCGTCGCCCCCCCCGGAGCCCCCGGCGAAGGCGTGAACCGGCGGACGACCCACGTCCCCGAGACGAGGTCTCCCCAGCGCTGGCGCTCGCTCGTCGTCAGGATGCTGAGGTAGCCGACGAGGCCGAGGAGGCCGACGCCGACAGCCCCCGCGCCGACGAGGATCGTCGCGGCGAGCGACCCCGCCCCGATACCGATCCCCTCGATCGCGAGCGCACCCGCGCCCCCGCCGACGACGAGCAGGGCGACCGCGGACGCCCCGGCGACCGCGACGATCGAGAGCAGGGGCGCCCGGAACGCGTTCCGCACGAGGACGGCGCGCAGCTCCGGCCGGGCGAGGCGGCGGTCGCGCACCTCGAGGCCGAGCGCCCGCTTGCCGATCGTCGTCCCGACCGCATACTCGCAGACGGCAAAGTAGCCGAAGGCGAGGGCGACGTAGCCGTAGATCGCGGCGGTGAACGCCACGCTCCCCACGACGCCGGCGAGGCCGCCCGGCGTGTGCGCGGCGATCTCGGCCCAGACGACGACCGCCGGCGCGGTGACGAGCGCGAGATCGAGCAGGAAGGCGACGGTCCGCCGCCCGGCCGCCGCGAAGCGCCGGTCGAAGATCGGGAGCGCCGCGGCGACGAGGAAGCGGGCCGTCAGCCAGCCGCGGTAGCTTTCCCGGGGGTCGGACGTGCCCGCCCGGGCGGCCGCGTCCAGGTTCGCCTGGTCGCTCACCACCCAGCCGGGGACGGGCACCCCCTGCCACGGGCGGTCGTCGGGGGGCGGCGGCAGCTCCAGGAGGCTCGCCGCCTCCCGGGCGGCGCTCCGGGCCGCCGCGGAGGCGCCCGCGAGGGACCCCGCGACGTTCCCGTCCCAGCCGCGGCCGAACGCCCGGTGCAGCTCGGCGACCGGGGTCGGGGCCGGGTCGGCGGCCGCGGCGCCCGGCACCGGCACCACCCCCGGACCGAACGCGCGGAGACCGGCGTAGGCCGCCCCGAAGGCGAGGAGCCCCGAGAGGTAGACCAGGTCCAAGACCCCGGCGCCGCCGATCACGTAGAGGCCGGGGCCGGCGCTCGGGTAGAGCGGGGGCTGGCGCAGGATATCCGCCCCGCCGAGCACCCCGAACGTCGCCGCGAGGTAGGCCGCCGGGAGCGCGAGCGCCTCCGAACCGCGGAGCCACTGGGGGGCGACGATCGCGGCGACGAGCCCGGCGGCGATCGGCGGCAGGAGATACTGCGGGAACGCCTCCGTGATCCCGAGGTTCGGGACCGCCGACGTGAAGAGGAAGGTGAGCACCAGCACCCCCGCGGTGAGGCCGAGCAGCGCCCCGATCCGCCGCAGGGGCCCGTCGGCGCGGGCGGCGCCGACGGCGTAGACGGCCGCCGGGACGGCGGCGGCGATCGCCGTCACCCCGAGCGCGCCCGGCAGCGGCGCCGGGACGGCGAGGACGACCCCGAGGCCGCCGGCCGCGATCGCCCCGAAGCCGACGAGGTAGACGGCGGCGGCGCGGCGCGCCGATCCCGGCGCGACCAGCGGGTGGAACGCCAGGAGGGCCACGACGATCGGGAAGATCGCCCCCCCGAGGGAGATCCCGAGGAGGTCGTTCGCGATCGGGACGAACGCCAGGTCCGCCAGCGAGACCGCGACCGCGGCGGGCAGGAGCAGCCAGAACGTCCGCCGGCCGAACCCGACCGACTCGGCGGCCGGCCCGTGCTCGAACGCCACGAGGAAGAGCGCCGCCCAGAGCAGCCCGGGCAACGCCACCGAGAGGGCGTTCCCGACCGTGTCGAAGGCGAGCTGGGCCGGGTCGATCATCTGCCCCTCACGGTACCGTCGCCGGCGAGCGTCCGGGGCCCCCTAAGTCTTTGGGGGCGCCCCGTCCCGGGGGGAACGGGAGGGGATCGGCGGCGGCCCCGGCGGGGGGCTCGGCCCCCCTCCCCCCTCGGCCCGACCGGTCGCTCCCTCCTCCTCGTCGGGAAATAATTGTTGGACTCGAGACGGTCGCTCCCGCACCGAAACGCTTTCCCGCGCGGGGGCCGTCGCGCGCCATGGCCCCTCCCCGCACCGAAGAGGACTCGCTCGGACGGCGCGAAGTGCCCGACACCGCCTACTTCGGCATCCAGACGGTGCGGGCGCGCGAGAACTTCCCCGTGAGCGGGCTCGTCGCCTCCCCGCATCTCGTCCGGGCCTACGGCTGGCTCAAGGTCGCCGCGATCCGGACGAACGTCGCCCTCGGGGCGGTCGACGCGGAGAAGGGGAAGGCGGTCGAGCGGGCGGCGCGGGACGTGGCGGAGGGCCGCCTGAACGGCGACTTCGTCGTCGACGTCTTCCAGGCCGGCGCCGGCACGTCGTTCCACATGAACGTCAACGAGGTCGTCGCGAACCGGGCGCTCGAGATCCTCGGACGGCCGCGCGGCGACTACGCGACCGTGAGCCCGAACGACCTCGTCAACCGCGGCCAGTCGACGAACGACACGTTCCCGAGCGCCGCCCAGGTCGCGACGCTCTTCGCGCTCGCGGAGGTGCGCGCCGCGGTCGGCGCGCTGTCGACGAGCCTTCGGAAGAAGGGGGACGAGTTCGCCGCCCTGCCGAAGGCCGGCCGCACCCACCTCAAGGACGCGATGCCGGTGACGCTCGGCGCCGAGTTCGCCGCCTACGCGACGGCGCTCGACCGACAGCTCGACCTCCTGCCGCCGGTGGAGGCGGCGCTCGCCGAGCTGCCGTTCGGCGGCAGCGCCGTCGGCAGCGGGGTGAACTCGCTCCCCGGGTTCCGCGACCGTGCGGTCCGGGAGTACGCGGCGCTCACCGGGCTCCCGCTCCGCACCGCGCGGGACCCGTTCGAGACGATGCAGAGCCGGGCGCCGCTCGCCGCCGCCTCGGGCTGGCTGAGGAACCTCGCGCTCGAGCTCGCGCGGATCGCGAACGACCTCCGCCTGCTCGCGAGCGGACCGGCGACGGGGCTCGACGAGATCCGGCTCCCCGAGATCCAGCCGGGCTCGTCGATCATGCCCGCGAAGGTGAACCCGTCCGCCGCCGAATGCCTCGACATGATCGCCTTCCACGTCGTCGGCGCGGACGCGGCGACGGCGCTGGCCGTCCAGGCCGGCCAGCTCGAGATCAACGTGATGATGCCTCTCGCCGCCTTCGAGGTGCTGTTCGCGGCCGGGATCGTCGCGAACTACCTGCCGGTCTTCGCCCGCTCGTGCGTCGACGGGATCACCGCGAACCCGGCCCGCTTGGACCGGTTCCTGATGGAGTCGGCGGCGCTCGCGACGGTGCTGACGCCGCGGTTCGGCTACCTCAAGGTCGCGGAGATCCTCCACGAGGCGGACCGGACGGGGCGGCCCGTCCCCGACCTGCTCGTCGAGAAGGGGCTGCTCACGCGGGCCGAGGTCGAGGGCCTCCTCGGGAGGGCCGCCCTCCTCCGCCTCACCGAGCCGGTCCCGTAGGCGGACCCGGGGGCGGGGTTAAGTTCCGGCGCGGACCTCCGGCGGAAGCGGATGGCGCCGATCGAGGAGACCGCGCTCGCGCTCGGCAACCCGACGAGCGACGAGTTCCGCCGCGCCACCGAGGTCCTCGCCCGGGTCGGCCTCACCCAGTACGAGGGCCGGGCGTACATCGCGCTCGTCGCGCGCGGCGTGGGGGACGCGGCGACGCTCGCCACCGCCGCGGGGATCCCCCGAACCAGCGCCTACAAGGTCCTCGAGTCCCTGGCCGCGAAGGGATATGCGAAGCCGACCGGCGGCAAGCCGATCCTCTTCCGACCGACCCCCCCGCTCGAGGTCGCCGACCAGCTGAAGGGCGCGATCCAGGAGGTCTTCGAGGCGCTCGCGAACCTCCACCGGATGGTCGCCGAGCACGGGGAGCCCCAGCTCGTCTACCTGCTCTCGGGCCGCGAGCGGGTCCTCCAGAAGATCGGGGAGCTCCTCGACCAGTCGAGCCGGACGTTCATCCTCACGACCCCGGGGATCGCCGATATCCGCGACGAGCTCGGCAAGAAGGTGCAGCACGCCGTCAAGCGCGGCGTCCAGGTGACGTTCGTCACCGCCCCGCTCCAGCGGGTCCCCGAGGGGATCGAGTACGTCCCGCGGGAGAACCTCCTCGCGACCGAGGTCCTCGCCGACGGGGCGCACGCGCTGCTCGCCGCGCCGGGGCTCGACGCCTGCGGCTTCACCGACAACCCGATCCTGACCACCCACCTGAAGCAGTTCCTCGAGGTCGTCCTCGAGAGCGGGCGCGGGGCCCCGACGTCGTGACCCCGCCGCTCCGCGGACCCCGACGGGCCCCGGTCGAACGGCTTAGGGCCCATCTTTCGGCGGTCGCGGGCCCCGCCCGTGCGGCGGCGCTGCCCGACGGCTACGTGCGCCTGGGGCACGTCCTGCTCGTCCGCTGGCCCGAGGAGCTCCGGCCCCACTTCGGGGAGCTCTCCGCCGCGCTCGCCGATGCGCTCGGCGCCCGCACCGTCCTACGGTTCTCCGGACCGGTCGAGGGCGAGCTCCGCCGGCCGACGGTCGAGCGCCTGTTCGGGACCGACACCGAGACGACCGTCGTCGAGCACGGCGTCCGCTGGCGGTTCGACGCGGCGCGCCTCATGTTCGCCGCCGGCAACCGGACCGAGCGGGCCCGGGCCGGCACCGTCGTCCGTCCCGGCGAGACGGTCGTCGATCTCTTCGCCGGGATCGGGTACTTCGCGATCCCGGCGGCGAAGGTCGGCCGGGCGGCGCGGGTCGTCGCGGTCGATCGCAACCCCGAGTCGGTCCGCTACCTCGGGGAGAACGCCCGGCTCAACGGCGTCGGGGAGGTCGTGGAGCCGCTCCTCGGCGACAACCGGACGCTCCCGCTGGCGACCGGCACCGCCGACCGGGTCTTCCTCGGCTACCTTCCGAGCGCCGTGCCGTGGGTCGCGCGGGCCGTGCCGCTCCTCCGGCCCGCCGGGGGGACGCTCCACGTCCACACGG
>JAJZDF010000060.1 GCA_021828715.1 Thermoplasmata archaeon | reverse complement strand
GTTGTGGTCGGGCGAGCGCGGCAGCTGCGCGCCCAGCACGAGGTCGAGCCGCAGGTAGTCGCCATAGCTCATGTCGCGCGAGAAATCCAGGCGCGCGCCTTCGTCGTCCCGTCCGTCCCGCCGGCCCCGAGGTGGACGACCGCCACGGGCGGGCGAACTCCGGGCGGAGGCGCCGGGAGTGCCGGGGGAGCCGGCGCCCGGTCGCTCGGTCGGAGAAGGAGCCGGTCGACCGCCGACCGGGCCGGCGCCGGGGCGGCCGCGTCGAGTTCGGCGAGACGGAGGATCCGGCAGGGGGCCGTCGACCCCCGAACGGCCCGCGCGACCATGGCCTCGGGAAGGCGGAACGGTTCCCCCGCGGCGTCCACCCCCTCGGTCACGAGGCCCACGTAGGCGAGCCCACGCCGCCGGGCGTCCTCGAGGAGCCGGTCGACCGCGGCGGGGCCGTCCGCTGCGTTCAGGTGGACGTGCAGGTCCCCGCGTACATCGTCTGCGGTGACGAGGGGGGGAAGAGGGCCGGCCCTCGCCGCCGCAACCTCTCCCCGTCCCTCCCGCAGCTCGGGCGGGATCCAGGCGAGACCGAGCGCCGCGTAGACCTCCTCCTCGGTCGCCCCCGCCACGCGCGCCTCGCCCCGGTAGACCCCGTACTCGTTGACCCGCAGGCCCGCCTCCCGCGCGAGGGTCCGGACCTCGACGTTGTGCTCCTTCGACCCGGTGAAGTACTGGAGCGCGGCCCCGAAGGACTCCGGGTCGACGACCCGCACGTCGACCTGGAGGCCCCCCGCGAGGATCGCGGTCTCCTTCGTCCCGCCCCGCATGCGGACCTCCCGCACCTCGGAGAGCGCGCTGAAGACGTCGAACGCTCGTTCCGGGTCCCGGGAGGTGACGAGCACGTCAAGGTCGCCGACCGTCTCCCGGCCGCGCCGGAAGCTGCCCGCGATCTCGACACGGTCGGCCCCCGCGCCCTCCCGGAGGGCGCGGACGATGCGGGCGGCGATCGGGTACGCCTCCTCGATCGGTCGGCGGGTCGGGGGCGACCCCTCGGCGGAGTCGAGCGTCGCGCGGAGCTGCGCGATCTTCTTCGGCCCGAACCCCTTCAGTCCCTCGAGCCGGCCGGCGCCGAGGGCGGCTCGGAGCTCCCCCGGCCCCTCCACGCCGAGCTCGGTCCAGAAGCGTCGGGCGGTCTTCGGTCCCAGGCCCGGCAGGCGCAGCAACTCCGCCACCCCGGGCGGTACCTCCTGCCGGAGGCGCTCGAGATACGCGATGCGGCCCGTGGCGAGGAGCTCCCGGAGCTTCTCCTCGATCGCGTCGCCGACCCCCGGGATCGAGCGGAGTTCGTTCCGCGCCGCCACGGCGGCGAGCTCCTCGGTCAAGGCGTCGATCGAGCGGGCCGCCCGGCGGTACGCCTCGGGCTTGAACCGCTCTCCAAGGACGTCCAGCAGGTCCGCGATCGCACGGAACGCCTCGGCCGCGTCCGCGTTCGACGGCATCGCCGGGCCACCGGGCACGGGCGGAAGGGCCTTGCGGCGGGCCCTACGGGGCGTCGGGGGAGCCGCAGTCGAGGAGGATGCGTCGGTCGACGGGCCGAAAGCCGAGCCCTTCGTAGGCGGCCCGGGCGTCGGCCCGTGCCTCCCGGACGTAGAGCGCCGCGGACGCACCGGCCGACCGGGCCGCCATCACGACCGCCCGGGCGACCGCCTTTCCCCACCCCCGGCCGCGGAACTCGGGCCGTACGAAGACTCCCGAGACGAACCAGACCGACGGCCGCCGGACCGAGGCCCGCGCGACGGCGACCAGCTGCCGTCCGTCGAACCCGCCGAAGATCGCCTCGGCGCCCGGATCCAGCCCGACGTAGCTGGCCGCCATCTCGTCCGGGACGCTTCGCGCGAGCGCGTAGAGCGTCGCCGCGTCCTCCCGCTCGATGCGCCGCACCCGGCCGTCGAACGGGGTCGCGGGCAGCGGGATGCCGAGCGGCGCCGACTCGAGCAGGAGCGGCTGCTCGGTGCACGGCGCCCGGGCCGAACGTACGAGCGCGGCGGCGTACGCGGGCGCGTTCACCCGAAGCGGCCGGGAGGGGAGCGCGGTCGCGAGCTCCGGGATCGGAGGCGCCATCCACTGGACGACCGGGAGATGGTCCGGCACCTCCCAGCAGAGCAGGTAGCCGACCGGTCGGCCCCCGACGAGCGCGGAGACGAAGCGGACCCGGTCGGGGAACCGGTCGAGGTCCCAGAGGGCATAGGCGTGGGCGATCGGGTCGCTCCGCTCGGCCCCCTCCAGCCAGGACCGGTCGATCGTCGGACGGAGCTCGGCAGGCTCCGGCGGCATGGCCGGTGGAGCCGCCACGGCTAGTTAGCCCGCGCGGTCGGTCGCGGGAAACGGTTAATCCGCCCGAACGGTCGAACGAGCGGTGCGCGCGACGGTCCCGACCCCCGAGCTCCCGGAGCATCTCGAGGCGCTGTACCGCACGTTCCCGTTCGACCGGTCGCTGGCCGACGACCCGATCTCGCTCGTCCGGCCGCTCGCGCGGGACCCGCGCTCCGCGGAGGTCGCCGCCGTCTACGCCGCGATTCTCGCCGTCGGCAACACGACCGCGATCCGGGGGGCCGTGCGCAGGCTCGGCGAGCTCGCGGACGGCGACCTCGGTCGTTTCGTCTCGGAAGTGCCGCCGTCGGTCCGTCGGCGGGCCCTCGCCGGCTTCCGCCACCGGTGGATCCGGGGAGACCAGCTCGACCACCTGGCCGGCGTGCTCGGCCGGTACTACGCCCAGCACGCGTCGCTGGAGGAGGTGTTCCGGGAGGGGTTCGACCGGGACGGTTTCGCGGGCGGTCTCGACGCCCTCGCCCGGACGCTGCGCGGGGCCGGCCGGCGGGCGCCGCCCGGTTACCTCCGCCTGTTCCCGAGCCCGCTCGACCCGGCGCGGAGCCCGTGCAAGCGGCTCACGCTGGCCGTCCGCTGGCTCGTGCGCGACCGCTACCCGGACCTCGGGATCTGGAGCCGCGTCCCGACCGGCGAGCTCCGGATCCCCCTCGATCTCCACGTCCACTGGATCGCCTACCACCTCGGGCTGACCGCCCGACGGAGCCGGTCGTGGGCCGCCGTCGAGGAGGTCACCGAAGCGCTCCGGCGGATCGACCCGCTCGATCCGGCCCGGTTCGACTTCGTCCTCTGCCACACGGGGATCTCGGGCGACTGCCCGAAGGAGCGCGACCCGGCCGTCTGCGCGCCGTGCCGCGTCCGTCCGGACTGCGGGATGTGGCACGGCCGGAGGTTCGCGGCATGACCGATCCTCCGGCCGTGCCCGCGCTCCCCGCGACCCTCCGGGAGCGGCTCCGTGCGGTCGAGCCGAAGATCGCCTGGCGCGACCGACCGCCGACGGCCGGCCGGCGCGGCGCCCCGTCCCGCATTGCCCACCTCTTCCAGGAGGAGGCGACCGTCGTCCGGCGGGAACGCGGACCCGCGGTCGAGCTGCGGGTCGACCCCGGCCCGCTCGGGGCGCTCCTCCTGCTGCTCGAGAGCGACCGACGGACGGGCGTCCCCCGGCTCGCCTCCCTTCCCGCGGGGGCCGACCCCGCGCTCCCCGGCGGCGCGTTCGTCGCGCGGTGGGGCGGCGGGGACCTCCCGCCGGGGGCGGAGCCGCTCGCCTGGTCCCAGCTGGTCGATCTCGCACGCTACGCCCTCGCGTAGGGCGGGCCGGTGTTTTATAGTCTAATAGTTAGTCTCCCTAACAGTTAGGGGTCCTATGACTTCGGTGGCCGTTGCCCGCTCTCGCTCCTCCGCCGCCGACGCGTCGCGCGCGCTCGTGCCCGCCGTGCACGGCGTGATGAAGGGGTTCCTCCGCCGCGTCCACCCGACGCTGGAGGCGGAGGGAATCTCCCTCGGCCAATTCTGGGCGCTGCACGTGGTCTCGAGCCTCGGGGCCACCTCGCTCTCCTCGATCGCCCGCCACCTGTCGGTCCGTTCGCCCACCGCCTGCGCGCAGACCGATCCGCTCGTCGACGCGGGACTGCTGGTGCGCCGCCGCTCGGAGCGGGACCGGCGGACGATCGAGCTCCGCCTCACCCCGCGCGGGCGGCGGATCGAGGCGCGGGTCTGGGCGGAGATCGGCTGCCTCATGGACGCCGCGGTCGCCGGGATCCCCCCCGAGGAGCTCGCGAGTGCGGTGCGGGTCTTCCGGCAGCTCGAGGAGCGACTGGACGGCGGCGGCGCCGCGGAGGGCGGAGCATGAGCCCGTCGGCGGCGGTGGAGGGGGTCGCCCCGGACGGCTTCGACCCGCGCTACGGACGGGTCGTCCTCGCGATCCTTGCCGGCATGGCGCTGATGGTCACCTACGTGGAGACGATGGTCCTGCCGGCGTTCTCGAACTTCGAGTCGTTCTTCCACGTCACGAGCGCGAGCACCATCGTCTGGATCCTCTCCGCCTACCTGCTCGTCGGGGTCGTCGTGACGCCGATCTTCGGCAAGCTCGGCGACATCTACGGGAAGAAGCGGATGCTGCTCGTCGCGATGAGCGTCTACGCGGTCGCGGTGACGCTCGCCGGCTTCAGCCCGAACATCGGCGCCGCCTTCGGCCTCTCCCGGCCGGACCAGATCTACGTCCTCATCGGGGTCCGGGCGATCCAGGGTATCGGGATGGCGATGTTCCCGCTCGGCTTCGCGATGCTGCCGGAGGCATTCCCCGCCCGGCAGGTCGGCGAGGCGCAGGGGATCCTCTCGGGGATGTTCGCCGCGGGCGCCGCCCTCGGCCTCGTCGGGGGCGGCTGGATCGCCCAGACGTTCGGCTGGCAGATGACGTACCACACGGTGATCCCGGTGGCGATCCTGGTGCTGGTCCTCGCGGCGTTCTCGATCCGCGAGTCGAAGGTCCGGGAGGCCCGCCGCATCGACTGGGTGGGGGCGTCGAGCCTCGGGATCGGGCTCACCTTCCTCATGCTCGGGATCACGGAGGGCCAGTACTGGGGATGGACCGGCTGGTCGAGCGGGTCGGTCGCCGGCGTCCCGGTCGGCGTGCCGGAGTTCTTCGTGCTCGCGGCGGCCGCCTTCGCGGTCTTCCTGGTCTGGGAGCCGCGCGCGCCGGCGCCGATCGTCTCGTTCTCCGCGCTCCGCCAGCGGAACATCTGGGTCTCGAACCTGAACGGCGTCCTCGTCGGCACCACCATGTTCCTCCTGTTCACGGTGCTGATCCTCCTCGCCGAATACCCGGCGCCCGGCTTCGGCCTCAGCGAGCTCGATGCGGGGCTCGTGCTCGTCCCGGCGGTCGTCGGGATGATGGCGTTCGGTCCGATCCTCGGCCGGATGATCCCGCGCTTCGGGCCGAAGCCGGTGATGGTCTTCGGATTCGTCCTGATCGCCCTCGGGTCGCTCGGGATGGTCGTCTTCAACCGCTCCGTCTACCAGATCGCGGCGTTCGCCGTCCCGGTGATGGTCGGGAACGTCGGCGTGCTCATCTCGATGTCGAACATCATCGTGCTCTCGGTCGACCCGCGGACGATGGGGGTCC
>JAJZDF010000059.1 GCA_021828715.1 Thermoplasmata archaeon | reverse complement strand
TCGTGGTCCGCCGGTGGGCCAGCAGCGTCCCCATGACCTGGTCGTAGACGGCCCGTTCCTCGGTCAGCGCGTTCGGCAGATCGCGGGAGCCGCCGATGCTCGCCTGGAACGCGGCGGTGAGGATCTTCTGGGTCCGGGCCTCGACGATATCGCGGGCGACCTGGCTCGCCCGCTGGTACGTCTGGCGGGAGAGGTCGCCCTTGCGGCCGGACGGGTTCTCCCGCAGATCGGACTCGTACGAGCGCCGGACGTCGGCGAGGTAGTCGACGGTCAAGGGGTAGAAGTCGTGGGGGAGCTTGCCGAGCCCGCGCGTCGCCGCCTCGTTCCGGCGCCATTCGAGGAGCATCGAGAAATGATCGGGCATGGAGGGCCGGGACGGGAACCGCCCCAGGACTATAGGAGATATGCGGTGTCGCCCTATCGGGCCCGGGCCGCCGCCGACGGCCGGACCAACGGTACAATGCGGGAGCGACCGGACGGGGACGACCGCCTGGCCGAGTTCGTCGCCGCCTGGCAGCGCCTCCGGATCGCGAGCGCCGTCCCCGGGACCGTCGTCGTCGTCGAAGGGGAACGGGACCGCCGCTCGGTCGCGCGGCTGGGACTCCCGGGCCCCGTCGCGGTCCTCCATGCGGGCCATAGCCTCGGCGAGACCGCGCAGGAACTCGTGCGTCGCCACCGCCGGGTCGTCCTCCTCACCGACTGGGATACGGAGGGCGGGCACCTCGCGCACCGGCTCGAGGAGTTTCTCGCGCCGGACCGGGTGGAGCTCGATCTCGAGACCCGTCGCCGCATCGCCCGCGTCCTCCGCGGAGAGGTCGTCCACGTCGAGGGGCTGTACGGCTGGGCCCGTCGGCTCGCCGAGAGCGAGGGGGTCGAGATCGAGCGCCGTCTGGACGACGACGACCCGCCTACGGGATGACCTTCATCTGGGTGCGGCGGGTCGGACGCCGGTTCGCCGCGCGCGACGGCCGGAACCGCTCCGCGCCCGTCCCTTTCCAGCGGAGCCCGCGGCCGGCGCGGCCGGCGCTGGTGAGGCCGCGGTACGCCCGTCCCTTCTGGTTCGGGGCGGCGATCCAGCTGATCTGGGGATCGGTGACGATCTCCGGATGCACCGGATCGACCAGGATGATCTCGAAGAACTTCTGCTTCCCGTCCTCGCCGACCCAGTAGGAGTTCAGGACTTCGAGGTTCGGGTAATGCTTCGCCGCCCGTTCCTCGGCGATCCGCTGGAGGCTCTTCGCCAGCGTCATCCGGAGGATCCCCTTGTGCTTCGGTCGGCGTCCGGCGATGATCGCCCGCTTGCGCTGGCCGCCGCGGCGGACGCGGACCCGGACGACGACGTATCCGCCCTTGGCCCGGAACCCGAGCGCCCGCGCCCGGTCGAGTCGGGTCGGGTGCGCGAGGCGCGTCACGGTATGCTCGCGCCGCCACGTCAGCAGCCGCTCGTGGCGCCGGTCCGAACCCTCTTCGCCGAGGGTCTCCTGGAACGCGCGGGCCATGTACCGATAGGCGGAGGTCGTCATCGAAGCGGGGCGGGGGACCCGGGTGCGGATTATAAAGATGCCGACACCGGCTCGGCCGACTCCGGGGAGGGAGGCGCCTCGATCCACGGCAGGTGCGGGGACGGCGGTCGGACGATCTTCGCCGTGGCATGGCTTTCCGTGAAGACCGACCGCTCGAGGTGGGTCTCCATCTCCCGGACCAGGCGGTCCATCCGGGGCCGCTGGTCGGCCGGGAGGGAGGTCGGTCCTTCCCAGCGGGCGACGGCCCCGCCGCTCGTCGGAAGCACCCGGAAGGAGAGCTCGGCCGCCGCCGGGGGGACCGACGGAGTCGTGCGGACGAGGGTCGCCGTCAGCCGGGAGAGCGGCGGCTCCGCCGTTTCGTTCCGTTCCACCCGGTAGCCGATCGACTCGAGGTACTCCGCGAGGTACCCCGCAAAGCGCTCACGCCCGATGCCGCGCACCCGTAACCAGTCGCCGTTGCTTCCCGCCATGGGATTTCCTGTCGAGTTCGCGCTCGAAGCTCTTGAAGAGCCCGAGCATCATCCGGTACTCCGCCTCGGAAGGCGTCGACCGGCCCATCACACGACGAAACAGGAGGATTAAACCCCGTCGCTTGTGCGCCGGGTAGCGGGTCCGGGCGAGCAGGGCGTCGATCCGGGCCAGGAACAGCTCCCGCTCGACCCCGTTCAGCAGGATCTCCTCGGGGGCCGGGGTCGACTCCGGATCCGCGCCGCCGCGGGCCCGGTGCACCGCGTAGAGGACGACCGCGACGGCGTGGGAGAGGTTCAAGGTCGGGAATTCCCGCCGGGCCGGGATGTGGACCAGAAGGTCGCAGCGGGCGAGCTCGGTCCGGGAGAGCCCGTTATCCTCCGGCCCGAAGACGAGCGCGACCCGGCCCTGGAGGGGGCGCAGCAGCTCGCCGAGCCGTTCGGGGCTCACCGAGCGGCGCAGGTAGGCGTTCGACCGCCCCGTGGAGAGGTCGGTCGTGCCGACCACCAGGTCGGACGGTTCGACCGCCCGCTCGAGCGTCGGCGCCCGGAGCGCGCGCTCGAGGAACGGTACGCCGGCCATCGCCCGACGGCTCGCCTCGGGGCCGATCGCCGCGCGCGGGGCCACCAGGACGAGCCGGTCGGCGCCGAAGTTCCGGGCGAGGCGGGCGACGGCGCCGACGTTGCCGTCCTCCTTCGGGCGGACCAGGACGACGTCGAGCTGGGCCGTCACCCGGCCGTTCCCTCCGCGAAGAGGCGACGGACCATCCAGTCGGGGTCGAACGGACGGAGATCGGAATACCCTTGGCCGACCCCGGCGAACAGGATCGGCTTCTTCGTGACAAAGGCGAGGCTCAGCGCCGCACCTCCCTTCGTGTCGGCGTCGAGCTTCGTGACGATCAGGCCGTCGATCCCGAGCGCCCGGTCGAACTCCCGCGCCTGTTCCACGACGTCGTGCCCGCTCAGCGCGTCGCCGACAAAGATCGTCATCTGGGGCTCCACGACCCGGCGGATCTTCTTCGCCTCCTCGATGAGGTTCTCGTTCGTATGCTGCCGGCCGGCGGTGTCGACCAGCACGACATCGATCCCCTTCGCCCTCGCGTGCTCGACCGCGTCGTAGGCGACCGCCGCCGGATCGCTGCCCGCCTGCTGGCGGACCACGCGGATCCCGAGGCGCTCCCCGTGCACCAGGAGCTGCTCGATCGCCCCGGCGCGGAACGTGTCGCTCGCCGCCAGGACGACCGAGAGCCCCTGCCCGCGGAGCCACCCGGCGAGCTTGGCGATCGTCGTCGTCTTGCCGGTGCCGTTCACCCCGACGAAGAGGAGGACGTACGGCCGGCGGGGCGCGGCGCGGATCGTCGCCGGCAGATCGACCGGGGGCCGCGCCAGGATCCCGCGGACCGATCGTTCGAGACAGGAGCGGATCGCCTCCTCCGCGTCGACACCGTAGCGGAGCTTCCGGCCCGCGAGCTCCTTGCGGAGGTCGCGCCGCATGCGCTCGATCACGGGGAGGGCGACGTCCGACTGGAGCAGGACGACCTCCAGGTCGTCGAAGACCTCGTCGACCGTCGCCTCGGCCAGGCGCTTCCCGAAGAATCCCTCGGCGAAGATCCCGTCGGGGGGCGCGGCTGTTGACGGTCGCGGGGTTCGGGGCGCCGACTCGGCCGCCGCCGCGGAGGGGGAGGAGACGGAGGGCGCGGACGGCGACGGATCGGACGTCGCGGGCGCGACAGAGGTCGGCTCGGGGGGCGGCGAGCGCCGCAGCCGGGCCTTAAGCGCTGCCCACATTTCGCGACCCCGGGGTCGCTCGGGTGAGCGAGTCGAGGCGCTGCGAGAGGAGCTGGATCCGCTCGTCCAGCGCGGCGGCCTGCCCCTCGAGGTCCCGGAGGGCCTGCTCGATGCGGGTCGTCCGCTCGGCGACGGTCTCGGCCGCCTTGCTCCGGTCCATCTCGACAACGACGCCCGAGCCGATCCCGAGGAGCACCGGGGTGTCCTTGCGGATCGAGCCGCGAACGTACGCCTCTCCGCCGAGCGGGACCAGGTACTCGCTCCCGCTTTCCGCCCGATCGACCCCTTCCAGCGATTCGCGGGCGCGCAGATGGTCCGTACGGGAGGCGGCGAGGAGGTCGTGCTGCTGGACGATCGCCTGAAGCTGGTTCCGGTACGCCTCGAGGCGCATCAGGTCGTCCTGGACCTGCTCCTCGGAGACCGGCTCCGGCCTCCCCCCACTCATGGGACCGGTTCCTCGCCCACGCTCTCGATGCGGACGAGGCTCCGCTTCACGTGATGGCATCCGCCGATCTCCGAAAAGGCCCAATGGACGGCGTTCTCCCTTGTGTCCGCCTCGTGGACCTTGGTGAACGGCTGCCAGTACCCCCGACGGGCGTAGAACGATCCCTGGACCCGGAAAGTCGGCATGTGCGCTCTCGGCGTCGCGCCCACCCGGGTCCCCTTCTTAACCCTACCGAGGCGGAACTCCCGTCACGGCGGGGGCGCCGCCGCCTCCCGGGCGGCGCGCTCCGCCGCATCGCGGGCGGCGAGCCATTGGTACCGACGGCTCCACAGGCGGTCGCCGGAGGGCCCGACCGGATCGGGCCGGCGGGCGGGGGTTCGCGGTTCCGGCGCCTCGACCACCGGCGGCGAGGGGAGGGCCACCGGGAGCGCCGGCGGCCCCGCGTCGACCTCGAACGTCCGCTGGTTCACTCCGCGCGGGCCGCGACGATCTGCCATCGCTCCTCCACCTCGGCATCGGTGAGGCCGATCGTCGGCGAAAAGACGACCCGGTCGCCCCACCGGCCGAGGACGCCGGGATACGCCTCCACCCCGATCGGCAGCACGACCCCGTCGGCGTGCGTCGACTCGGCGAGTTCGCCGACCGCCGCCGCCCACCCCTCGGGGCCCTCGGGGGCGGCGATCCGGCGCACGTTCGGGTCGTACCGGGCGAGCACCGTGTCCGCATACGGTTCGCCGCCCGCGCCGACGACCAGTCCGACCCGGCAGCCGCGCTTCATCATCAGCCAGGCACCGAGGGCGGCGCGGCTCCCGTCGACGTACGCCACCAGGTGGCCCGCGACCCCGAGGGGAAGGCCCCCCGGCCCCGGGGTCCGGTCGAAGTAAAGGTAGGTCCGCGGTCCGCGGACCTCGACGAACAGTTCGACGTCCGGCTGTTCGAGATCGACCCGGAGGCCGAGGGGGGCGAACCGGTCGAGGAGATCCCCTCCCAGGTCCCGGGCGAGCTCCTGGCTCGTGAACGGGTGCTGCCCCGTCCGTCGGGCGCGGACGGCGAAGCTCGCCCCCGGGCGGAGCCGCGGGGCGGCGAGGTCGAGGAGTTCCCGCGTGATCTCGGCGCGGACGGTCGGTACCTCGTGGACGACGCTCACGGACGTGACCCCGAACACCCGGGCGACCAGGGGGGCGGCGCGGGCCGCGTCGTCCGCCTCCACGTAGAGGTGGCCGTGGTCGGCGCGCACCCGGGCGGGGAGTCCGGCGCGGACGAACTGGTCGA
>JAJZDF010000058.1 GCA_021828715.1 Thermoplasmata archaeon | reverse complement strand
AGTTCGAGGAGAACGCCAAGCGCCTGGCCGTCTACGACGAGAGCCCCGAGATCCTCCACAACGCGGTCGTCGCCTGGGACGCCGTGGCGGGATCGGAGGCGCGGCGCCTCGCGGTGGTCCAACTGCACTGGGGCGGCGCCGCTCCACCGGCGCCGCGCAGCGCCGAAGCGTTCCGCACGCTCCTGCGGAGACGGGGCGTTTCGGTCGTTCCCGCCCTCCTGCCCGGGGCCGACCGCCTCGAGGCGATCCTCGGCGGGGTCGCCCTCGGGGACCACGTCAGCCTCCTCCTGGCGGCCGCGGGAGCGGTCGACCCGTATCCCGTAGACGCGATCGCCCGGTTCAAGGCGGCGGCCGAGACGTCCGTACGGCCGTCACCGGGGCCACGGCGGGGCCGTCGAGGCAGCTCGGCCCCCGCGCGACGCGCGAACGGCTGACCTCCGACTCCCCCACGACGGGGTCGACCCCTCGACGCCGCGCGGGCCCCGATCGCGACGGTAGCCCCCGAGATCGGACCGCCGGCCGCGGGTCCAGCTCTGCGGAGACCGTCGTCGCCGCGCGGCACAAACCGCTATGAATCCCCCGGCATCCGGGAGATTGGGTGCTGAGGTAGCCTAGCTCGGCCAAGGCGCCAGATTCGAGATCTGGTTCGGGGAAACCCGCGCGGGAGTTCAAATCTCCCCCTCAGCGCCTCGGCTCTCGAGAGGGTTCCCCTCCCCCACGGCCGAGCGCGCCCGGGCGGGGACGAGATCCGCGGCGCCCCGACGGACGGATAAGGCCCCGATACCTGGCGGCGAGGGCCCGATGGAACGTTCCGCGCCCCCCGCCAGCCCCGAGGACGCCCGGCCGCCGGCTCGGGATGCCGGCCTCCTCGTCGTCGAGGTCGAGGTGGCCCGGGCGGTTCCGGGCGCGGGCCGACTGGTCGAGCTTCCCGCGGGCAGCCGGGTCCGCGATGCGGTGCGGGCCGTCGGTCTCTCACCGGAGGGGGCGGCGGTCGTCGTGGACGGGGAGCCGGTGCCGATGGACGAGCCGCTGACCCCTGCGGAGCGGTTGCTCGTCATTCCGACCTTCTCGGGCGGATGACCGCGGCCCGGCCCCACCCCAAGTAATTAAGGCCGCGACGTACGTCTCCACTCCCGAAGGTCGTGGTCTTGGCGTCCAGTTGTCCGATCTGCGAACAGACGATCAGCCCGACGAGCCAGCACTGTACCGTCTGCGGCTTCCCGACGGCCCTGGCCATCGAGGGGCTTCGCTCGATCGAGACGACCCCGGCGCCGGCCACCGCCGAGCCGGCCGCGCCCGCCGCCCCTCGGCGGGGCTCGCGGGCGCTCTCGTCCCAGGCCGAGTTGACAAGCCGCATCAGTCGGGACCTCCGCGCGAAGATGCAGATCGTCCGCGATCTCGGTCGCTCGCTCCCCGACGCCACGAACGAGCTCTGCCAGGCCGCTCTCGGCGAAGCCGAGGGCCGGGAGGGCGAGGCGCTCGAGACCCTACGCACCGCCCAGGAGCGGCTCGAACGGGAGCTGGACGAGCTACTGGACCAGCGGCTGAGCTCCCTCATCGGACGACGGGACACGCTCCTGAAACAGGGGGTCCGTCTCGCCCTCGGGCCCGACCTCGACCGCGTCGCCGAGGAGCTCGAGGCGAGCCACCGCGAGGAGGCGGCCGACCGGCTGCGGGAGACCGAGCGGCGGCTCGACCAGCTCGAGTCGGACTGGAAGGGGCTCCAGGGACTGCTCGTCCAGATCGAGGGACTCCGCAAGGAGGCGGCCGAGCTCGGCCTTCCTCTCGGCGAGATCTCCGGGGAGATCGAGCAGATTCGCGAGCGGCTCTCCGAACCTCGCCTGACCGAGGAGGGGCTGGACTCGCTCGCCCAGGACGCCGCCCAGGCGCTCATGCTCCTCCACGAGGCGATCCCCTCCTCCCTCGAGGAGGAACTGCACCGCCACGGCAAGGCGCTCGAGCGGTTCCCCGACGAGCACGCCCCGAGCGCCGTCGCGCGCCGGATCCACGTCGAGGCGAGTCGGCACCTTAAGAAGGGCCGGCTCCCCGAGGCGCTTCAGAGCGTCCGGGATCTCCGCGCCCAGATCGAGATGCTCCGCCAGAGCGCTCGGGACGCGCCGCCGATCCCCGAGCCCCTCGCCGGGCCGGAACCGGAGGAGGCCGAGACGCTCGACGCGCTGCTGCGGAAGGCCCGCACGCTCGCCGGCCGAGTCCGCACCCTGCCCCCCGACAGCGAGACCGCGCGCGAGGCGGCGATCGAGATCCGCAGCGCCACCGAGGCGCTCCGCACGCGGGACCTCCTCACGGCGGACGATATCCTCGCCCGGCTCATGCGGCTGCTCTCCGCCGCCCCCCCGGAGGCGTGAGATCGTGCCCGTCCGGCCGAGCGGCTCCGAGGTCCGGCTCCGCCTCGAGGTACTGCTCCAGCGGGCGAAAGCCCTCGAGGCCGACGGATTGCCGGGCTTCCCGACCGAGCAGATCCAGACCGCCGTGCTGCAAGCCGTGGGCTCCCAGCAGCCCGAGAACGCGACGCAGGTGTTGAAGCGCGCGGAAGCGCTCATCGACCGGGTCACCCGGGACTGGACCTGGGTGAAGGAACTGCTCCGCCGGGCCGACGAGCTGCGCGCCATCGCCGCGACGATCGGTGTCGACCTGGGCCATCTCGATGCCCGGGTCGGCAACCCGCGCAAGCGTCTCCTCTCCGAACCGCTCAGCGCCGGCGCGCTGGAGAAGACGGCGGCGAGCGCCTCGCTCGCCCTGGCCGTGCTGAACGACGCCGTCCCGAAGTTCTGCGTCCAGGAGGCGCAGAAGCTCGGGGGATCGATCCGGGCCGCGCGCGATCGCGGCGAAGAGGTGCGCGAGGCGGCGACCGCGTTCTCCCGACTTCTCCAGGCGATCCAGGACGAGAACCTCCCGACTGCCGCCCAGCGTCTCGTCGAGGCCCGCAAGGCGGTCGCGCGCATCCCCCGGGCCCCGGCCATGCCCCGGCTTTCGGGCGAAGAGGAGGAGGAGATCCTCCTCGAGGCCCGGAACCTCGCTCGTCGGCTCCAGCGGATCAAGACGAAGGCGCACGATGCCCACAGCGCCGCCCGCCTGATGTCGCAGGTCCGCCAGGCGCTCGCGGAGGACCGTCGATACGGCACGCCGGAGGAGGAGATCGAGGAACTGTGGCTCGAGGTCGACCGCATCACCCGCGAGCGGCGCCGGGCCTCCGAGGCGCCGCCCGCCACCGGCCGAGCCGAACCGGACGAACGTCCGCGCGCGGAGGTCGTCCCGGCCGCCGCGGCGAGCGACCCGGGAGCGGCATCGTCGCCCCCGTGGGTGCCCGCCGAACTGGGAGGGGTCCCCGCCCGGAGCGCCGTCCCCCCGCGCCGGGCGGCGGCACCGGACGCCGATTCCGCCCCGGCACCGGAAGCGGAGGACGCGAAGGACGGCCGTCCGACCGACGCCCCGGCGTCGGAGCCCCTCCCGGAACCCGAGACGACTTCCTCTCCCGAGGACGATCCCCAGCGGGAACGCCCGCGCCGGGGGTACGCCCCGCCGTACGTCCTTCCCGAGTTTCCGCTGCCCGGCCCGCCGTCCGACCCGAATCCACCCAGCCGTCCTCGGCTCCGCCCTCGGCTCCCACCGTAAGAGTTAAGTAGTCATCGCAAGTGCTTTATACCACTTGGCGCGGGACCTCGCGAGCCAGGCACCTCCGGCGACCGGGACGATCCTCGCCGTCACCCCGACCGGGCTTCTCACGGTCCGCGCCTCCGCTCCGGCCGACTGGTCCGAGGGAACGCCGGTCCGGGAGCCGCGCACCAACCTGAGCGGGGTCGTTGTCCGGGTCTTCGGCCCGGTCGCCCAACCGTACCTCAGCGTCCGCCCGCGCCGGACCCCGACGCCGGCCGAGGGCCTTCGGCTGGTCGGGGCGACGCTCGCGCGGGAGCGAAGGAGGGCCCCGTGACCGAAGGAGAGGTCCCGACGACGGGCGACAAACCGGCCGGGCGGCCCGAAGACCTGGTGGTTCCGACGCGCTGCACGAGCTGCGGCTCGAACCACCTGACCCGGGACTACGAGCGCGGGGAACTCGTCTGCGACGAGTGCGGGCTCGTCCTCGAGGAGTCGATGATCGACCAGGGCCCCGAGTGGCGGGCGTTCGATGCGGAGCAGGGCGAGAAGCGGGCCCGTACCGGCGCGCCGTCGACCCTCACGATCCACGACAAGGGGCTCTCCACCGAGATCGGCTGGAAGAACCGCGACCCGTACGGCAAGTCGATCCCGACCCGCAACCGCGCGCAACTCTACCGGCTGCGCAAGTGGCAGCGCCGCATCCGCCTAGCGAACGCGACGGAGCGGAACCTCGCCTTCGCGCTCGCCGAGCTGGACCGGATCGCCTCGGGGATGGCGCTGCCGCGCAACGTCCGCGAAACCGCGGCGATGATCTACCGGAAGGCGGTCACCAAGAACCTGATCCGGGGCCGGTCGATCGAGGGGGTCGTCGCGGCGTCGCTCTACGGCAGCTGCCGGCAGTGCAACGTGCCGCGCACGTTGGACGAGATCGCGTCGAAATCCCGCATCGGGCGCAAGGAGATCGGGCGGACGTACCGCTTCATGACCCGGGAGCTCCACCTTCGGTTGATGCCGACCCGCCCTCAGGATTACATCCAGCGGTTCTGCTCGGAGCTCAAGCTGAAGGGCGAGATCCAGACGCGCGCGAACGACATCCTGAAGCAAGCGACCGACCGGGAGCTCACGAGCGGGCGGGGCCCGACCGGGGTCGCCGCGGCGGCGATCTACATCTCGAGCGTCCAGTGCGGCGAGCGACGCACCCAGCGCGAGGTCGCCGAGGTCGCGGGCGTCACCGAGGTGACCATCCGCAACCGCTACAAGGAGCTCACCGAGAAGCTGAACCTCCGCGTCATGCTCTAGGCGCCCCCGGGGCCCGGGCTCGGGCCGCGGGCCGGATACGCTCAAGACGGCCCGGTCGCTCGACGCGGCATGCGCGCGCCGCTCCCCGTCGCCCTGCTGGTCTCCGGCGAGGGGACGACGATGGAGGCGCTCGCCGAGCGGGCGGCGGACGGACGCCTGCCGATCCGGATCGTGCTCGTCGTCGCCGACCGCCCCGACACGCCGGCCATCGCGCGGGCGCGGCGACGGGGGTTGCCGACGTGGGTCGCCTCGCACCGCGGCGTCGACCCGGAACGATGGTCCGGACAAATCGGCGACGCGTTGACCGCCCACGGCGCGGAGCTCGTCGTCCTTGCCGGGTTCCTGTCGATCCTCCCGCCGTCCTGGGTCGAGCGCTGGCGGGGCCGCGCGATCAACGTCCACCCGTCGCTCCTCCCCCGGTACGGGGGACCCGGGATGTACGGCCGGCGCGTCCTCGAGGCGGTGCTGGCCGCCGGCGAGCGGACGACCGGGGCGACCGTCCACCTGGTCGGGAACGAGGTCGACCGGGGACTGCCGATCGCCCAGGAACGCGTGCCCGTGGCCCCCGGCGACACCGTGGAGAGCCTGCGGGCGCGCCTGCACCCGGTCGA
>JAJZDF010000057.1 GCA_021828715.1 Thermoplasmata archaeon | reverse complement strand
GCGGACGGCGAGGGGAGCACGGACCCGGGGCGCCCGCCGTCGGCCGACGGCGGCGCGGGATCGCCCCCGCTCCTCGGGGGGGGCGACGGCCGGAACCGGTCGAGGGTCGTCTGGGAGCCCGCGCCCGGGAAGAGCGTCGCGAGGGAGTCGGCGATCACCTGGATCCGCTGGCGGACGTACGGGGTAATTCCGTCGATCGCGCTGAGCCGTTGCGACAGCGGCAGGTACTTGCGGACCGACCCCTCGTAGACGGTCGCGAGGAGGTCGCCGTCGCAGCGGCTCCCGCCCGGCCGGGGCGACCCGCACCGGCCGGCGAGCGGGGGTCGGCGGTACGACATCCCGCACGTCTTGCACCGGAACTTCTGGGTCGCGTAGCTCTTGAGGTTCCCCATGAGGTCCGGGAGGAAGTGGGCGTTGAGGACGAGGGTCACCGCCTGGGCGACGTCGACCGCCCGGATGCGGGCGGTCAGCTCGATCGACCGCTCGACCATGTCGCTCATCGACCGGTTGTCTCGGTAGGCGGAGCGGACCGGCCCCGCGGCGATGCGCGTCGTGTCGTGGGTGAACCCGTAGCCGGAGAGGGAACGCTCGGTGCCGAGGTGCTTGCCGACGGTATCGAGGAGCGGCTCGACCTCCTTCGCCGGGCGGCGCGCCGCCGCCGCGCGGTAGAACTCGAGGGGATAGCGGAGACCGACGTCGACGTTGTGCGCCTCCTTGTCGACCTCGGTCGCCTCGAGGCGGGTCGTGAGGACGAGCGGCTTGTCCATGAGGGCGCCGCGGCTCGCCGGGAGGTACGAGCGCGAGAAGTTCAGGAGGGCATCGAGGAGGAGCGTCACGGAGTCCTCGTCGCCGTCGCAGTTCCGCCGCTTCGCCGCATGGAACACCGGGTGGGCAAAGCATGCCTCGGCCGGCGTGAAGCCGACGATCCGCCCCGCCACGCCGCCCGACGTGTGGGGGGCGAGCGCGACGACGACCGCGCCGAACAAATCCTCGGGACGGTGGGCGTCGTAGAACGGTTCGAGGCCGTAGAAGCGGACGAGCTCGTCGTCGACGAACTGGGCGAGGCGGGTGAGGTACTCCCCGCACGAACGGGCGACGAGGATGTCCTGGGGGGCGAGCTCGAGGAGCTGCTCGCCGCCGACCAGGGGAGCGCCCGTCCAGTCGTGCGCGTAGCCGAGCTCTCGGAGCCGCTCGACGGAGATGTTCGCCTCGTTCGGGCGGAAATGGGTGAGGGGCAGGTCGGTCAGGTCGAACCGGGCGGTCCCGTCCTGGTAGACCGAGATCTGGTGGGAGGCCCGGAGGATCCCCTTCTCGATCGGTTCCGGGACCTTGCCGGGCGAGGTGAGGCCCTTCACGCCCTTCACGACCGGCGCCCGGGTCAACCCGAGCCGGGCGACCGCTTCGCTCCAGATCCGGGCGACGGGGAGCGCCTCCGCGATCGTCCGCCCGTCGGGCTCGGTGTGGGCGCCGCAGGCGCACCGCGCCCAGACGCTCGACCGCTGGCAGGCGGGGCAGGTCCGCACGCCCAAGTCGACCTTCACGCCGTCCGTCCCGCCCCGCCGCGCCGCCTCCATCACGGAACGGGTCGGTCCCCCCGCGGCCCCGACCGGGAACAGGGCGTGGACGTTCGGCTCCATCGACCGCTGGTATGCCTTCTCCGGCCGCCCGACGCGGCCGCCGATCCGGGACGGTCCGCGCGCCCGGAGCGGGACGCCCGCGAGGCGGCTCACGTAGTCGAGCGGGTCGTCGGCGGCGGGATCGAGCGGCACCCGCCGGACGAGACGTCCGTCGACCGGCGCGAGCCCCAACCCGCCGACGAGGCCGGCGCTGGCGTCCGGTTCGCCGCGCCAGTCGCCGCGGTCGGTCGGTCCCATGAGGAAGCCGAGCCGGGAAAGGAGGTCGTGCCGGAGGGCGTCGGCGGGGAGCTCGAGCGCGTCGGCGACCCACCGGCCCGTCCGCTCGACGTGCTCGGAGAGCTCCCGCACCTCCGCCGGGACGAGGTCGTGCCAGAAGAGCAACCACCTCGGGTGGAGCGGGACGTGCCAGCGCTCGCTCTCGCGGACCGCCTCGGCGTACGACGCGGGGCGGCCCGCCGCGGCGTCGGCGTGGGCCCCGGCGAGTTCCGCGTCGTGCCAGTCGATCGAGTACGAGGCCGGGACGAGCGTCCGGTTGTTCTCGAGGAACTCCCCGTAGCCGACGAGGAGTTCGCCGAGATCGACGATCCGCCGGATGCGGGGCAGCAGCTCCGTCGCGCGGTCGACCTCGTGGACGGCGGTGACGGTTCCGTCGTCGAGCTCGACGATCGGTCCCTCGATCGTGTCGCAGACGGCCATCGCGGTCGCCTTCCCCGGGTACTCGAGCTTGACCTGCGTCCCGATCGCGACGAAGTGCTGCAGGACGACCATCGTGGCCGGGTTGACGGCGCAGGAGGCGAGTCCCGTCGTGCGGGCCCGGCCGTAGACGAGCCGGAACCCCCCCGGCTGCCCCGGGTGGGCGAGGACGGGACGGCCGCCGACGGAGTCCTGGAGGTACTTCGGCGTCCCCGCGTCGTCGTCGTCGGTCTTGTGGTGCCCGAGCTCCGCGAGGAACTCCCACCCGTCCAGCCCCAGCTTCTCGACGACCTTGCGGATCTTCGCCGACTTCTGGCAGAGCCCCTCGGCGATGACGAGGCAGGCGCCGCCGCGGATGCCGTTCGTCGGCACGCGGGCGAGGTTCCGGAAGGCGCTGACCTCGGCGTCCCCCTCGGTCGACTCGCCCGAGATCGCCACCGGGACGTGGCGGACGACCTGCGCGATCTCCTCGGCGGTCGGGACGTACTGGAGGTGCTGGTAGTACTTGTACAGCGGGATCTCCTCCTGGTACCGCTCCACCTCCTCGCGTTCCGGCCGGTAGGCCGCGAGGCCCAGGTCCCGCCGGACGATGTCGGCGAGGAGCACGCTCAACGCCTGGGCGGTCCCGCCGGCGGCGCGGATCGGACCGGCGTAGTAGAGTTCGATGTAGGGGCCGTCCGGACCGTCCCGGAGATGGACCTCGGCCAGGCCCTCGAGCGGGGCGACGAGGATCCCCTCCGTCAGGATCGCGAGGCCGACGCGCAGCGCCGTGTCGACGCGCGCCTCGACCGTGCCGCCCCGGCTGGTGTCGCCGGCGAGGCGCCGGGCGATCCGGACCGCCACCTCCTCGCGGGGCAGCGACTCGGCCAGCGTGCGGATCTCCCGAGAGATCCCGTCGACCCCGAGGTGGGCGAGGAGCTTCTCGACGCGCATCGCCATGTCCTGGGCCCGCGGGATCTCGGGGGACGTCTCGGGATCGAACCCTTCCGCCCGCGCCCGCGTCGCGACGCGGTAGGCGCGGTCGACCTCGGCCTCGAGCGAGGCAAAGTACGCCTCCACGCTCCGCCTAGGGGTCCGGGCCGTTTAAGGCCGGAGGGGTCGGCCCCCGACCGTCCGCTCCGGACCCGGGCGGGCTTAAGGCCCGGGCCTCCCTCCCCGCTCGGGAGCGGCGGCGGTCCGATGGCGTTCGGCGACGACCTCGTGAACCTCGCCGTCTGGGGTCTCGTCGGAACGTGGGCGCTCGTCGTCGGGACCCTCGTGCTGTCGTGGTGGCAGACCCGCTCCGCGCGGCACCTCAACTCCGCGAACGCGATCCTCCAGATGCGGGATCGGTTCGACTCGAAGGAGATGCGCCGCGCCCGGGCGCAGTTCGCGGGCTGGCTGCTGAACCCGGAGGGCGACTACCCCCATCTCGAGGTCCCCCGGATCTTCGAGATGATCGGGGGGTTGGCCCACGAGGGGGTCCTCGAGGAGCGGATGGTCTGGGCCTCCTTCGGGGGCTTCGTCACCGCCTACTACACACGGCTCCGGCAACCGGTCGACTACCTGGCCCAATGGCGGACGGCGTGGCGGGATCCGCTGATCTTCGGGCAGTTCGAGTGGCTGTACCATCGGATCCAGCGACTGGACCGGAAGATCTACCGGGGCGTGTCGGTCGTGCCGCTGCCGGCGGATGAGGAGGCGAACCTCATCCTCCGCGGCGAGGTCCGCAGCCACGAGTCGATCGTCTGACCTCCTCCCCCGCGACGCTTCTCCGCGGCGACGGGGACGAACCTCCTGCGCCGCTCGCCGCCGGGCGCGGTCCGCCGTCCCGCGCCCGCCGGCGGTGCCTTGGCCGGTCGACTGGGCATGGATTTTAATACGGCATCCCGGCCTAGTACGACCTCCGGACCGTGCCCCGCATCCGAATCTCCCTCCCATCACCGGCGGCCGGGGCCCACGCCATCCATATCCCCCGGTCGCGGACCGCCCCGGCGGCCCCGCCGCACCCGGTCCGCATCCTCCGGCCGCCGAAGCTCCCCGACGCCGGGTCGCGGCCGATCCGCCTCGCCCGTGCCGGCACGGGCCCGGGGGCCGGACGATCGCCCGCGCACCTCCCCCGCTCCTCTAGACGTCGCTCCGCCCGACGCTGGAGGCGCCACGGCCGCAAGGCCCAGGTCGCGGCGGTCGCCACCCTCTTCGGGCTCCTCCTGATCGTGACGTTCATCGCGAACTTCCTCACCACCCAGCTTCCGAACCAGATGCAGACGAACGACCTGAACCACGAGCTCGCGGTCGAGACCGAACTCGGGGAGCTGCAGGCGCTCGTCAACGCCGCGGCCTCCTCCGGGCCGAGCGGCACCTCGGTCTCCCAGCCGATCCAGCTCGGTTCGGCCGGGGTCCCCCCGTTTGCGGCCCCGGATTCCGGAACCATCGGTCCGAGCAGCCAGCGCGGCGGCTTCCAAGTCAACTTTACCTTGGCCGGGCCCGAGGTGTATTCCCCCCCGACCGGATACGTGACGGGATGCGGCGGGGTCGCCAACGCCAGCTTCACCAGCTGCAACCCGGGATCTACCGGTTGCACCGCGACCCCTCCGGCCGATCCGACCTCGGTGACCTGCACGGGCGCGACGACGGTGAACTACAATTTCGCCGGGGGAAGCCACTCGATCAGCGCCACGGGCGGATTTTCCGGCAACCTCAACTTCTCGACGAACTACTCGCTCATCTCGATCACGACCACCGGCGGTGCGACCAACCACATCACCGTCGTCGGCAGCCACGACACGATCTTCCTGAACGACAGCGGTGGGGTCACGAGCGTCGTGACCGTCGTGGGGAACTGGGACAACATCACCTTCCCCAACACCGGCGGGGCCACGGTCAGCGTCTACCTGGTCGGAAACCACGACACGATCACCCAGCACAGCACCGGAGGCGCGTCGTTCACCGTGAACGTCTGGGGTTCCTACGACTCCGAGAACTCCGCCACGACGGGCGGGGCGAACGTGGTCGTGAACTTCACCGGGTTCAATGCGTCCGGCGCCTCCTCCCCGACCTGCCCCTACGGGAACCTCTCGAGCACCGATACGGTGTCGGAGACCAGTACTGGGGGCGGGTCGTACACCGCGAACTACAACACCACCGGCTACTCCGGGACGGGGAGCGCGGGCGGATTCACGGTCCATTACCACAAGGTGAACGGCCTCACCTGCCCGTTCTTTGCGCAGTACACCCTGCCGTTCCCCATCGGCGGAACGCAGCCGGGCGCGTCGCTGGCG
>JAJZDF010000056.1 GCA_021828715.1 Thermoplasmata archaeon | reverse complement strand
GCCTCCGGTCGTCCCCGGCGCCGCCCCACCGCCCGCGCCCGGAACTCCCCCCGGCCGGCGGCCGCCCCCCGTGCCCCCCGAAGGGGCGTGACCGCGGGGACGCGCCTCCTATAAGGGGAGGCTCCGCCTCCCGCGCCGCATGCCTCCGAACGTTCGGGTCGAACGCCGCGGCGCCGTGGAAGAGATCCGGCTCGCCCGCCCGGACCGGCTGAATGCCCTGGACGTGCCGACGTTCCGGGAGTTGCGCGCCGCCCTGCAGAGTGCCGCGCTCGACCGGGAGGTCCGCGGCGTGCTGCTGACCGGAGAGGGGAGGGCCTTCTCCGCGGGGGGCGACGTGGCGGCGATGGACGAGGCCCGGAAGGCAGGAGAGCTGCCCCGGCTCTTCCACGAACTGACCGGCGAGCAGGAACAGTCCGTGCGCGAGATCGTGGGGATGCGCAAGCCGGTCGTCGCCGCCCTGCCCGGGGTCGCGGCCGGCGGAGGCTTCTCCCTCGCCCTCGCGGCCGATTGGCGGATCGGGTCGGAGGAGGCGTCGTTCGTACCCGCCTTCCCCGGGCTCGGCGCGGTGCCCGACGGCGGGCTCACGTACTTCCTGCCGCATTACCTGGGGATCGGCCTGGCCCAGGAGATCCTGCTGACCAACGCCCGCCTTCCGGCGGCCCGGGCGCGCGAGCTCGGACTGCTCCACGAGATCGTCCCCTCGGCCGAGCTGTCGTCCCGGGCCTGGGCCCGGGCGGCGGAGTTCGCCGCCGGGCCGACGTTCGCCCACGGTTGGATGAAGCGACTGATGCTCTCCGCGTTCTCCAGCAGCCTCGAGTCGCAGATGATGCTCGAACGACGAGGAGCGGTCGAAGCCGCCCGGGGGGCCGAGCTCCCCGAGGGGATCGCCGCCTTCCGGGAAAAGCGGCGGGCGACGTTCCCCCCGCCCCCGTAGGCGTCAGCCTCCCGCGTCCCGGGTTCCGGGTGCCGGAGGCCGGACGGGGTGGTCGTAGGGGCGAGCGAGCGCCGCTTCGAGCCGGGCGCGGACGGCGGGCCATTCGAAATCGAGGAGGCTGTGGTACTCCGATGTCCGGTATCCGCCCCATTCGAACCGGTAATGTTCCCGCATCGCGCCCTCGGCCACGGCGCCGAGACGACGGATCGCCCGCAGCGAGCGCGCGTTGCGACGGTCGGCCTTGATCTGCACTCGGTGTACCCGCTCGCTCTCGAACGCGTGCCGGAGCAGCAGGTACTTCGCTTCGGTGTTCACCGGGGTGCGCCAGACGGAGGAGGCGAGCCACGTGCCGACCTCGACCCCCCGGTCGGGCCGGCGAATGTCGAGATACCGTATGATCCCCACCGCCCGGGGTGGGTCGCCGATCCGCACCGTGAACGGCAGCACCCCGCCCCGTTCCTGCTCCGATAGCAGGTCGTCGACGAGCCGGCGCATCCCTTCCGGGGTGTCGCCGTGGCGGATCCGCATGTACTCCCAGATCGCGGGGTCCGCGCCGGCGACGACGAGGTCGGAGAGGTGGTCCCGCGTCAACGGCACCAGTTCGACCCACCGGCCCCGAAGCACCCCCGCTTCCCGGAAGGAGGTCGGCGGGAGGCCGGAGACGGGAGCCCCCACCGGGGAGGAGACGGGAGGGACGACCGGCGGGGGAGCGGTGCTCCCGACCGGTGGCCGGGGCGCCCGGGGCCGCTGCAACGCCGTGTCGAGCCGGTGTCGCACCCCCGGCCACTCGGGAGCGAGGACGCTGTAGTAGACGCTCGACCGGTAGGTACCGTCGGGAAGCAGTACATCCTCGCGCAGCGTCGCCTCTCGCACCGCCCCGAGGCGCTCGATCGCCCGCTGGGAGCGAACGTTCCGCAGATCGGTCTGGAGCTGGACCCGGTGCGCGCCCGCGACCTCGAAGGCGTGGCCCAACATCAGCCGCTTCGTCTCCGGATTCACCGGCGTGCCCCAGTAGGCCGAGTCGAGGAACGTTCCCCCGATCTCCACGACGCCGCTCGACGGGTCGACCGGCTGGAACTGGGTCGTTCCGACCGTGGGGCCGGTGGGCCGGAGACGGATGGCCAGCGCGACCGTCCGCCCCTCGGCTTGGCGCGCGAGGAGCCGGCGGATCCACTCGGCCAGTTCGTCGGGCGTTCGGCCCGGCGGGTTTCGCAGGAGCCGGGAGACCTCGGGGTCCCGGAGCGCCCGCGCGAGGTCGGCGGCGTGCTCCACCGAGAGCGGTTCCAGCTCGACGTGGTGGCCGACCAGATGGATCGGTCCCCGAAAGCTGCCCTCGTCCATCGCGGGGGGAACGGCCGTTCCGCTAAATGCCGGCGCCCCGCCCCGCGCCCGATCCGGGCCGCCGGACCGTCAGGAACGCCGCGGTTTCCGGCAGGGCTTATATAACGTAAAAGGGTCGCATCGCCCGCTAGGGGCCTAGCCGGAGGTGGAGACGTGGAAGCGGGCGTCACGACGTTCCTGGTCTTCGCCGGGATCGCCGCCGTCTTCGGGGTCGGCTCCATCGTCGCCAACCGGACTCTCGGAGCGCCGGCCCGCCGTTCGTACCTCCAGCGGACGACGTACGAGTGCGGCGAGGAGGCGGAGGGGGAGGCGCAGATCGACTTCCCGACGCAGCACTACACGTTCGCGATCGTCTTCGTGGCGGTCGATGTCCTCGGGTTCCTGCTCGCCCTCTGGGGCCTGACCTTCCGGGGCGTCAACTCGAGCTGGTACCCGGTCTTCATCGCGCTGGCGCTCACGGGGCTCGCGGTGACGGGGATCTATTACGCCCTGAGCGGCGAGAAGCGGTGGGTCGTATGAGCGCCCCACCGGTCCCCGCCGCGGCGCCTCCTTCGGGGTCGTCGACCGACACCTACCGCCTGGAAGGGGACCTCCCGATGGTCGACCAGCCGGCCGTCCCGTTCGTGGAGATCGAGACCGTCCGGGCGAGGGAGTTCATCCCGGCGGCGAAGGAGGCGTTCGCGGCGCTCCTCGCGGAGCAGGGCCAGTCGAAGCTGATCCGCCCGACGTTCAACTGGGCCGGGCGCAACTCGCTCTTTCCGCTCCACTGGGGACTCGCCTGCTGTGCGATCGAGTTCGCGAGCGCCTTCTCCGCCCGATGGGACTCCGAGCGGTTCGGCATCGTTCCCCGCTCCTCCCCTCGCCAGTGCGACCTCATGATCGTGAACGGCACCGTGACGTGGAAGGTCGCGCACAAGCTCATCACCCTCTACGAGCAGATGCCCGAACCGAAGTGGGTGATCGCGATGGGGAACTGCGCCACGGGCGGCGGGCCGTTCCGGACCGCCTACTCGGTGGTGCCCGGGGTCGACAAGCTCGTCCCGGTCGACGTCTACATCGCGGGCTGCCCGCCGCGGCCCGAGGCGATGATCGACGGGATCCTGCGGCTGGAAGAACTGATCCGGGAGCGCCGGGAGTAGGGACCCGGCGGCCGGTGCAAGGAAGGGAGATGCAGTCGGACGACGTGGCCCGGACCGTGGGCGCGCAGGTCGGGGACCGGTTGCTCGGGGTCGATCCGTTCCCCCGGACCGCGGGCCGCCTCCGCTTCCGCCCGGACGGGGCGCTCGAGGTCTTCCGGACCGTCAAGGAGCGGCTCGGCTTCGACCACCTGTCGATGGTCGGGGGGATCGACTGGGTCACCCACCGCGAGGTCCTCTACGTCGTCTGGTCCGACTCGCGCCGCCAGTACCTGATCCTCTCGGCCGACCTGCCCGCCGACGCGGCGCGGATCGAGTCGGCGAGTCCGATCTGGCCGGCCGCCGAGTGGCACGAGCGCGAGACGTGGGAACTGGTCGACATCCAGTTCGACCACCACCCCGACCTGCGGCACCTGTTGCTCCCGGACGGGTACGAGTTCCACCCGCTGCTGCGCTCGTTCAAGCTCCACGAGCCGGAGGAGCTGGAGGTGAAGCAGCGCAGTGTCTGAGATGTGGATCAACATGGGGCCCCAACACCCCATGACGCACGGCCTCTGGAACCTCCGCGTGAAGATCGACGGCGAGATCATCACGGACTGCGACCCCGAGATGGGATACCTCCACCGGGGGATCGAGAAGATCAGCGAGGACCGTCACTACAACGAGGTCGTCACCCTGATGGACCGGACCTGCTACGTGGCCGGCTTCGCCTGGGAGCACCTGTACATCCTGGCCGCGGAGGAGGCGCTGCACATCGCCCCTCCCGAGCGGGCCGAGTACCTCCGCACGATGTGCGACGAGTTCCAGCGGATCGGCTCCCACCTCATGTGGTACGCCGCGTTCGTCCAGGATATCGGGCTGATGAGCCCGTTCCTCTACGGGATGCGGGACCGGGACCTGGTCCTCGATCTGTTCCAGAGCTACACCGGCGCGCGCATGACGTACGAGTACATGCGCGTGGGCGGCGTGCGGAACGACCTGCCGCCCGGGTTCACCGGCCGCGCCCGCAAGGTCCTCGACTGGCTGAGCGACCGCTTCGTCGAGTACGATCGCCTGTGTCTCGGCTCGGACATCTTCCGCAAGCGGTGCGACGGCCTGGGCGTCCTCAGCGCCGCCGACTGCATCGCCACGGGCGTCACCGGCCCGATGCTCCGGTCGGCCGGTGTGAAGCGCGACGTGCGTCGGGACCGGCCGTACGCGTCCTACGCCCAGCTCGACTTCGACGTCGCCGTCGCCGACGGGGCCGACGTGACCGCCCGCTACCTGGTCCGGATGGAGGAGATGCGGCAGTCGGTGCGCCTCCTCCGCCAGGTGCTGGACTGGCTCGACCGCCACCCGGGGCCGGTGCTTGCCGACCGCCTGCCGCGGTGGCTCGGGGCCCCGTACGCTCCGGTCGGGAAGGAGGATTACGTCCTCAAGCGCAACTACCCGAAGGGGGTCGGCTTTTCCTCGGTGGAGGAGCCCCACGGGGAGGCCCAGGCCTACGTCGTGAACGAGGGGTCGGAACACCCGTACCGGGTGAAGTTCCGCTCGCCCGTCTTCGCCAACCTCTCGGCGGCGCGCCACTACCTTATCGGCTACCGGGTCGCCGACATCCCGCCGATCATGGGGAGCGTCGACATCTGCGTGGGGGAGGTCGACCGCTAGGATCCGATGTCGTCCCTGTCGCTCTACGGGGTCTCCTTCGACCTCGTCCACCTGCTCCTCACCGGGATCGGCTCGGTCCTGCCGTACCCGCTGGACGCGTGGATCACCAACAGCACCCTGATCCTCGCCCTCTCGGTCCTGGTCTTCGGCGCGATCCTCCTCGCGGCGAGCATGATCAACACGATCATGCTGATCTGGTGGGAGCGGAAGCTCCTCGGCCGGTTCATGGACCGCCGCGGCGCGATGCATGTCGGGTATGCCGGACTGCTCCAGAACTTCGCCGACGGGCTCAAGCTGTTCCGCAAGCACACGTTCCGCCCGTCGGAGGCCGACGCGCTGGGGTTCTTTTCCGGGCCGACCGCCTACATGGTCACCTCGATGATCATCTTCGGCATCCTGCCCGTCTCGACCGGCTGGAATTCGGGTTCGCTCCCCCTGAGCCTCCTGCTCGCCCTGGCGATCTTCTCCTTCGCCCCGCTCTTCATCTTCGTGAGCGCCTGGTCGTCCAACAACAAGTACTCCCTCATGGGCGGGATGC
>JAJZDF010000055.1 GCA_021828715.1 Thermoplasmata archaeon | reverse complement strand
AACCGCCAGACCCGTACGGAAGGCGCAGGTCCTGGCAAACGTTGCGCCTGCGGGTATCCCCATTAGGGACGCTGCTCAGACCGGTGGACGGCTAATGGATACGAGAGCTGCGTTCACAGACGGGGCTCGTCGTCGGCCTTGTCCCGTCGGGAGCGCGCGCCCGCCGTCGGTGGGGCCGGCGGTTCGGGTACCGCCTTCGTCGGCGCCTTCGCCTCCTTGCCGGAGGGGGCGGACCCCGCGGGGGCCGAAGCCTTCGGCGGGGAGGAGGCGGCGCGGGAACCGGTCGGTCCGGGGACCCCGGTAGGCCCCGTTGCCTTGCCGGCCGACGGTGCGGCGGCCGGCCCGTTCGGGCCGTGCCCGTGGGCCGGGACGACCGGGCGGGCCGGAGGGGCCGCCCCCGGCGTCGCCTTCCCACCGAGCTTCTCCTTCCCGCGCCCGAAGACCGAACGGAGGGCGCCGGGGGCGTGGCCGGACTGCGCCGGCGGGGACGCGCCGGGGGGCGCGGTCGCTGGCGTCCCGCCCAAGGGGGCGGCAGACGTCGGGCCCACCGGGTCGCCGCACTTCGGACACCGGGGAAACTGGCCGATGCAATGCTGGCAGAGTGTCGCGCCGCACGCATGCCGCACCGACGCGATCCCGCCGCAGGCGACGCAGCGGGCCACCCCCGGAGAGGTGCCGGCGCCTGCGGAGCGGCTGCCGGCCGGGGAGGCGGCCCCGGGGGGGGTCCCCTGCGGAGGCGGGGCCCCCGCCGGGGCCGCCGGAGCGATCTCGGGGGCGAAGAACCGCTCCCCGTCGTGGTCGGCCCCCTCGGCCGGGCCCTCGTCGCTCGGGGTGGCGCTCGCCCGGAACTCGGGACCGTAGGCGGCCAGGTCGAGCGTCGGGAGCGGAGCGCGGACGGTCGTCCCCGCCTCCTCCACGACCTTGATGAGGCGCGCCTTGTAGATCCCGACGCGGAGCGTCCGGACGAGCTGGAAGAGGCTCCGCTGCTCGGGAGGGAGGACGAGGGCCCGACGCGCCAGCTCCTGGACGTCGGGCGCGAGTTCGAGGTTCTCCGCCCGGAGGTCGGCCTCCAGGACGGCGCGCAGGTAGCCGAAGAGCCGGGCGAGCTGCTCGAGCGATGCCGACGGCGGCGAGAGGACCGCCACGTCGGCGAGCGTGAGGCCGCGGTGCTCGATGCCGGGAGGGCGGCGCTCGAGGGCGGCGGTGATCAGGTGGTACGACCCGTTCTCGAGCTCGTGGACCTCTTCCGCCGACAGGCGGTCCAGGGCGATCGGAGGGTTCTGGCCGATCGCCGCCAGGACCGGCTCGAGGAACTCGAACGGGACGTGGAGCGTGACGAACAGATCGTTCTTCGTCAGCGGCCGGTGGAGCCGGGCCTCGAGCAGCAGGGCTTCCCGTCCATACCGCTGCACCTGCTGGTCGCGGGTCTTCTCGACCGCGAGCTTGCGGCCGTCCTTCGCTGCCGCGAAGTCGGAATCCAGGGCCAGGGCCCGGTCGAACGACGTGGCCGCCTCCTGAGGACGGCCGGTGGCGAGGAGGGCGAGCCCCCGGCTCGTCCACGCCTGAGGGTTCTGCGGCTCGCTCTCCGTCGCCCGTTCGTAGAAGGCGAGCGCCTCGTTGGGGTGCTCCTGCCGCTCGGCCACGAACCCCGCCCGCATCAACGTCGGTACGGCGGTCGGCGTGAGGGCGAGGGCGTGTTGGTAGGCGGTGGCGGCCCCGTTCCAATTCTGCCGGGCGATCCCGACCTCTCCGAGCCGGGCCCAGAGCGCGGCGCCCTTCGGGAGGGCGGCCGTTCCCTGGAGGAGCACCTCCTCGGCCCGCTCCAGGTGGCCGGTGCCGCTCTCCGCCTCGGCCAGCAGGAGATACGCCGGCTCGTGCGGAGGACCCTTCGCCAGCGCCCGACGGAGGTAGTCGGCCGCCTCGGCGTGCCGTCCCTCGTCGATCAGGGTTCGGCCCACCCCGGCGAGCGCGACCGGAGACTTCGGGTCCCGGGCCAGCGCCTCCTCGTAGGCGGCACGCGCCTCGGAGGGGCGCTCGAGCGCCGTCAGGATCTCGGCCCGCAGCAGGAGGAGGCCCGTGGTCGCTTCCGGGGGTGCCGTCCCGGCGGGCCCGTGCTCCAAGACCTCGAGAGCGAGGTCCGGCCGCCCCGCGGCCAGGCGGAGCCGGGCGCGCCGCATCGCGATCTCGGGGAGCAGCGCCGGGTCGATCTCCGCCGCCCGCTCGTACGACCGGCTCGCCTCCTCCGTGAGGCCGAGCCGGGCCGCCAGGTCGCCGCGCTCCAGATGGAGATTCGCGTCGTGGGCCTCCGGCGCGGCCGTCCCGAGGAGCCGCGTCAGCGCCTCGAACGCGTCGCGGCTCTCCCCGGCGTCATGGTGGAGACGGTATTTCTCGAGGAGGGAGGTCGGATCCTCCGGCTCGAGCAGGAGGATCGCCTTCAGGGAGTAGAGCACCTCCGCGGGCCGGCCGAGAGCGCGCCAGGCGTCGGCGCGGACCTTCCATGCGGCGACATCGTTCGGGTCCTCCTTGAGGAGGGGATCGGTGATCTGGATCGATTCGGAATGCTGCCCGGCGAGGACGAGCGTCTCGGCGAGGGCGACCCGGCCGTGGCGGTTCTTGGGATCGACCGCGAGACCCCGCTTGAAGTAGTCGACCGCGTCGGCGTAGGCCCCCTGGACGCGGAGCGCCTCGGCGACCTCGAAGAACGGATGCGAGTCCCCTTCGGCCCCGGCGACCGCCCGCTGGAGGGCCTGCATCGCTTGGTCCCGCCGTCCGGCCCGGAGCAGGATCTGGCCGAGCCGGCGGAGGTAGAGCGGATTCTGCGGGTCCTGCCGCAGCAGCCCCTCCAAGAGTTGAAGCGCCCGCCGGTCGTCGTTGAGATGGTCCAGGACCTCCACCGCCCCCCAGCGGATCTCCGGGTCCTCGCTCCCGCCGCCGAGCGCGCCAAAGTAGAGTTCGAGGGCGGCCGTGAAACGGCCGGAGTCCTGGAGCGCTTGCGCGAGCTCCTTCCGGACGTCGTTCCGGGCCGTATTCCCCGCTCGGTCGAGGAACGAGCGGTAGGATCGGACCGCCCGCTCGAGGTCTCCGACGAGCCGGGACGCCCGGGCGATCCCGAGCTCCGCAACGGCCGCGGCATCGGGATCGCTCGACGCCCGCTCGTAGGAAACGAGCGCGGTGCGCGCCGCCCGGTCCCGCGCATCGGAGTGCTCGGGCTCCGCGTAGGCGAGGGCGAGCGCGAGGTTCCCCCGCTCGACCGCCACGTCGGTCCGTGTCGGGTCGAGGCGGAACAGCTCGTCCAGCACCGGCGCGAGCTGGCCCGGGTCGGGGCTCTGGGAGAGGACCTGGCGCTTCTCGAGGAGGTACGGAAGCTGCCCCGGGTGGGCGGCGAGGAGCGCGTCGTAGATCGCGAGGGCTCCGGGGGCATTGCCCTCGGCGGCGAGGGCCCGGGCGAGCTCGAGCTGCGCCGGAACGTCGCCCGGCTCCTCGGCGAGGATCGCCGTAGCGAACGCCCGCACGTCGGCCTCCCGTCCGAGCCGACGCGAAAGCTCGAGCGCCCGCCGCAGCTCGGCGACCGCCTGCGGATGGACCCGGGCGAGGGTGCGGTACGCCTCCAGCGCCCCGTCGGGCCGTCCGGCGACCGCCTCGAACTCGGCGACCCCTCCGAGCGCCTCGAGGTGGTCCGGCTGGATCTGGAGGAGCGTCCGGCACGCCGCGAGGGCGATCCCCGGCTCGTCGAGCCGGACCGCCAGCGCGCGCAACGCCTGCAGGTTCTGGAGGTTCCGGGGGTCGGACTCTGCGAGCCGCTCCCGGGCCCGCAGGGAGACCTCCGGGGCCCGGTCGGTCGTGAGCCGGGCGATCTCCGCGAGTGCCTCCGTACCGGGCGGGGGGTTCCGTTCCAGCATCTCCTTCGCCGTGACCGACCCCTCGGCATCCCGGCCCAGGTCGAAGAGGATGCGGAGACGGAGGAGCGGGGCGTCCGGGTCCGCGAACCCGGCGGAACGGGCCGCATCGAGGGCGGCGAGGGCGTCCGCGGGCCGGCCGAGGGCGGCGAGCAGCCGCGCCCGGGCGCCGCGGAGGCCCGCGTCGTTCGGCGAAGCCTTGAGGAGCTCGTCGGCGGCCTCGAGGGCACCGGCCTCCCCGCCGAGCGACTGGGCGAGACCGATCTTCATCCGGAGCGCCGCGGCATCATCGGGGACGAGCTTCAGCGCCCGGTCCACGAACTGCATGGAACCGGTCTCGAGCTCCTGGGCCCGGAGGTACGCTTCCGCGGCCTCGTTCGGCCGGTTCAAGAGTCGGAGGGCGTCCCCCTTCGTCGCCCACAACGAACGGTCCCGGGGGTTGGCGACGAGGGCCCGTTCGACGAGGGTCACGACCTGGGGGAGGTCGTCGTTCTGCGCCAGCAGGACGAGCGCCTTGTGGTGGAGGAGGGCGACCGATCCCGGCTGGAGGGAGAGGCCGAGGTCGACGGCGTGTCGGGCGAGCGCCGGCTGCCCGGCCCGGTACAGGGCCATCGCGGTCTCGTCCAGGATCGGGCCGAACTCGTCCCCGAGCGGCCCCAGGATGCCCGCGTGGGCTTCGGCCTCGGCAAGGAAGTGCTTCAGCCGAGAGACGTACTGCTCGCGCTCGGGGGAGGCTTCGGCACTCGCCGCCTCGCGGTACATCCGCCGGAGTTCGTCGGCGGCCGCGGCGCCCGGGGCCGGGGAGACCGCGCGTTCGCTCGCCGGCGTGGACATCGGCGGGCAGCAGCCCGCCGAGCGTGATAAACCATTGGCTCCATACGGTCCGGCGGACCCCCTCCGTTACCCGCCCGGCGTCCCTTATCCGTCCGCGCGCCTCCGACGGGTCGTGGCCCGCGCGACGCGCGCTCCCGTCCCCCGCAAGTCGATCTTCGACCCGGTCCACGGGACCGTCGTCCTCGATGCCGCCGCGCTGGCGCTCGTCAACACGGCCCTGTTCCAGCGGCTCTGGGGGATCCGGCAGACCGGCTTTGCCCACCTGGTCTTCCCGGGGGCGAACCACACCCGGCTCGAGCATTCACTCGGGACGTACTGGGTCGCGGGCCAGATGGCCGACCAGCTCGGCCTCGATCCGCCGGCCCGGGCGCTGGTGCGCGCCGGCGCGTTGCTCCACGACCTCGGCCACGGTCCGTTCTCCCACACGTTCGACCCGTCGATGCAGGAGGTCCTCGGTCATGGCCACGAGCGGCTCTCCCGCGCGCGGATCCTCGGGACCGAACCCGGAGCCTCGGAGGAGGTCCCCCATCTTCTCGAGCGGCACGGCCTCCGCCCCCGCGAGGTCGCCGACCTGGTCGACCCGGCGGGCGCCGCAGGTACGGGCCGCTGGTGGGGGGGCCTCCTTCACGGCGCCGTCGACGCCGACCGGATCGATTACCTCCAGCGGGATGCGCACTACACGGGCGTCGCGCACGGCGCGATCGACGCGGTCCGGATCCTCCAGACGCTGGGCCGGGCCGGCCGCCGGGTCGCGTTTGCCGAGAAAGGCCGGGGGGCGGTCGAAGGGTTCCTGGTCGGTCGGGCGTTGATGTACCAGACCGTCTACTACCACAAGACCGTTCGTGCCGCGGAGGTGATGGCCCAGGCGGCGCTCGAGCGGAGCCCCGGCTACCCCGAGACCTCGC
>JAJZDF010000054.1 GCA_021828715.1 Thermoplasmata archaeon | reverse complement strand
TGACGGCCCGCCCCCCCTCCGCCGTCTCTGCCGAAACGACCAGCGCGTCGACCTCGGGGTCCAGCGACCCGCCGAAGCGGTCGGCGAGCGGGACGATCCGTACCGGTCGGCCGGGGTGATGCCGTGCGACCCAGCGGGCGACCGCGGCCCGGCGGAGGCGGAACGGCTGGAGACGCCCGGCCCGCGGCTTCGGATGAGCGGCGAGGAACGCATCGGTGGTCACCCCGATCGCGACCGTCCGACCGAGGGAGAAGGCGGTTTCCAGGAGCGCCTCGTGGCCCCGATGGAGACGGTCGAACGTCCCCCCGAGGATGACGAGCCCGTACCGCGGCATCGGACCGCTCCGTCAGAGGTAATGGGACAGGAACAGGATCGCGAGGAGAGCGATCGAGCCGTACAGGAGGTAGGTGTAATTCCGTCGGCTCCGCTCGACCGCGGCGCGCTTTTCGGCGCAATCCGCGCTGCACGTCCACTCGTCCGGCGGGCAGGGGCGCCCGCAGCTTCGACAATGCCGGTGCGCGTCCACCGCGAGCACGCAGCGAATAGGGGAACCGTCCCCTTAGCGTTGCGCCCCGCCCCGGCTCGAGCGGCTCGGGGGGCGGCGGGAGCCCACCGGGGGATCGTCGGGCCGCTCCGGTTCGGCGGGATCCGGTACGGCCTCCTCGAAGCCGGCGTACGGCGGCGCCTCCCGGCCGCCTCTTCGCCCGGCCGGCTCGAGGTCGTCGGGGGGGCTCTCCCGGGCGGACCGGGCGGACGGAAGCTCCTCGTCGGACGGGGCGAAGCCGGCCCCCGACTCGGAGAGTTGGCGGACCAGGTTCATCCATACCTTGCTCTGGGTCGTCATGGTGTGCTCCAGGCGCCGGCGGAGCGCGGCCTGCTCCTCCTGGAACTGGCTCTCGACCCGACGCAGCTCGCGTCCCAGGTCCCGGCGGAGCTGGCCGAATCTCGCTTCGGTGTCGTCGGAGCTCCCGAGCAACTTCTCGATCTCCTCGATCCGCACCCAGGTCTTGCGTACGAGCGGTAGCATCTTGTCCGAAAGGACCTGGGCGCGCCGGTCGAGGTCGTCGATCTCGCGTCGGACCCGCGCCTCTACCTCCGCCATCGCGTCGGCGCGCTCTTGGAGCTTCGTCTCGAGGGCGTCGAGGCGCTGGGCGTTCGGGCCCAGGTCGCGCGTCAGACGGGATTCGAGGTCTCCCATGGCCCGAAGGTACTCCCGGCGGGTCTCCTCGACCGTTCGGTCGATCCGCTCCCGGACCGCCGCGTCGAAGCGGGTCGAGTCGATCGTGCGGGCAAGCGCCTGATCGACCTCCCCCTTCAGGCGGGCGAGCAGTTCGACGTACTTCCCCCGCTCCAGGTCTCCGTCCTCGCGGAGCTTCTGGTCCAGGTACGACTGCATCCGGACCTGGAGGCCGGCGAGCGACTTCGCGTGGGTCTCCGCGATCTCCGCGAACCGTTGTTCGCGCTCGAGGTCCATCCGCTTCGTGAGTTGGGCCAGGCGGTCGTCGGCGGCGGCACGGTCCGCGCCGATCTCCTGATCCAGCCGGGTCGCGAACTCCTTCGCGCGCGTGCCGACGAGCTCCCCGAGCCGCGACTCGAGCTCCTTCGCCCGCCCATCCACGAGGTGGAGGAGGCGCTGCTCGAGCTCCCGCGTCTCCTTCGCGCGCTGGGCATCGAGCTCGGCGCCCCGGCGATCGACCATCGAGCGGACGTTGGACTCGATCTGCTCGCGGAGGGCGACCCCCTGCTCCTTCGCCTCGCGGAGTTCGAGGTCGAGCTGGGCGACGAGCGCCGCGCGCAGCTCCTCTTCGGTCTTCGCGGCGCGACTCGCCATCTCCCGCGTCAGTCGGTCGATCTCGCCCCGGAACGACTCCGCGGCGGCGTCGACCGCCTGCCGCGACAGCTCCGGCATACGGGCGAGTTGGGGGTCGACCGTCGCCCGGACCCGCTCCTCGACGTTCCGCGCGATCGCCTCCGGGTCGACCGTCCCGCGGGCCTCGACCGCGGCGAGGCGGGCCGAGAGGTCGTGCCGGCTCTGGGCGAGGGCGCGGGCCGCGCTCTCGCTCGCCTCGGCCAGGCGGGCGTCGAGCCCGGAACGGCCGGGGGCTCCCGGGTCCTCCGTCGGGGACGGCGTCGAGGCCGGGCCCCGGAGCAGGGAGGAGTCGTTCTGGATGGGGACGGGTACGGTCGCCGAAGCCGTCCCGCCCAGCGGGACCTCCACCGGCCCCGCCAGCCACGGCGGGAGGGAGGCGGTGGCCGCCGTTCCCGGGTCGGCGGTCGGCGGGGCGGGGACGACGGGAGGGACCGGGGTCCCCCCGGCCGGGGCGTTCACGTACTCGTTCGCCCGGCGCGCGGCATCGCGACTCGTCGGCACCGTGCGTCCGCGCGGCCGGCTGAGGAGCAAGGCGGCCGTCTCCATCGCGGTCCCGATCCGCCACATCTCCTTGCGCCGCTCCCGCCCGGACTGTCGGTCCGGATCGACCCGCAGGGGGTCCAGGCGGGGCCGCTCCACCAGGTCCACCCGCCGGGAGATCTCGGAGAGCCGCTCCTCCGCCCGGTCGCGGGCGTACTGGAGCACGAGGGGCAGCGCATCCTTGGCCGCCCGACCGGTCCCCGGCCGGGTGAGGTCCCGCAGCGCGACCGGCGACGCCTCCCAGCCGGCGATCCGCTTCTGATGCCGCTCCCCGCTCGCCTCGGCCCGAGCGACCCGCATCACCGCGAGCGCGAGCGGCAACTGTTCGGTGAACTGGTGAAGGTCGACCTTGGCGACGGGGAGGAAGTACGGGAACACCAGGAAGGCCCCGAGCGCGACGAGCGCCGTCGGCATCTCGGCGACCAAATCGAGGACGACGCGGTTCGCCGCCTCCCACTGATCGGAGGCGATGACGACGACCGGCTCGGTGGAGCCGCGGTGGAAGAGGAACCCTTCCCCGACCGCCTGGTAGACCGGCAGGTCGGGGTCAGCGGCCGGCCGTCCCTCGACCGCGCGACCGCCCATCGTGGCGTGGGCCCGCAGGACCACGGGGGCGAACTCGCCGCTGGCGAGCAGCGGGGCCGTCTCGAAGACGAGCGTCTTCATCCCGATCCGGGGGCGGTCCTCGGTGGAAAGGAACATCCGGCCCACGCACGTGTAGCGGCCGCCGGCGGCCGGATAGAGGAACAGGTTCGGGTAGTAGGAGAGGGGCGCGGAGGGATCCGGGTCCCAGTAGTCGTGGGTGTCGGCCACGTTGACGGTCAGGTTCCCGACGACCCGGATCGTATCGAGCGTCTCGCGGCGGCCCGGGAAGTCGTCCGGGATGGTGGTGTACCCCGGGCTCTCGGCCTCGTGGTCGACCTGGCGGCACCAGACGACGGCGACGGGCGTGTGGCCGCCCGTTCGTCCGTCCGGTGCGCCCATCACGCCCCCTTCGTCGCCCGGCGCTCGAGGATCCGTTCGCAGGCGCGCGCGAGCGGGAGCGTCGTGTTCACCATCACCGGCACTCCGAGGGTGGGCGTCCCCACCGTGGGCGCCTCCTCCCCGGTGTCTCCGACGAGCATCGGGTGTCCACCGCCCGTCGAGACGGCGCTCGAGACGAGGAAGACGTCCTGCTTCACGGAGATCCCGCGTCCCTCCTGGGCGACGAGGATCGTCCCCATCCCCCCGCCATCCCGACGGAGCAGGAAGTCGGTGGGGTCGAAGGCGCTGCGGTACGTCCGCTCCCGGACCGACTGGTCGATCTCGCCGTAGAACTCCTTCAGCTTGTCCGCCTTGGAGATCGCGATCACCAGGGGAAGGTTACGGGAACGGACGTACTTGAACACGCCCCGGGCAAGGTTCACCTGCTGCGCCTGGTCGTGGAGCGACGGCAGCGTCGGAGCGAGGAGGAGGATGATCGCGTCCGCTCCCTGGACGAACCTCCCGAGCAGGGTCAGCCCCCGCCGCCAGAGGTCGCGGCGGTCCGGCCGCCACGAATCGAAGTGGGGGATTACGCGACAGCTGCGCTCGGCGACCTCCCCCTCCTCGGAATCGATCCAGAGCCGATCGTACGTGAAGTAGTCCGCGATGATCCCGCCCGCCTCGTCGATCGTCTGGAGCTCCATCGGGCGGGAGCCGGCCTCCCCATCGGGGGCGCCGTAGCGGAACCGCATCTTCATCTCGACGAACTGGTTGAACTTCGTCGGCAGCGGGTACTTCGTGAGCACCCCCTGCTCGTCCCGGCCGGCCGCGAGCTCGACCCAGAGCTTACGGCGATCCTCCATCGGGCGGTTCACGTAAAACCGGGTCGTGGTCTCGAGGCTTCCCTCGGGGTCGGTCGGATCGGTCGTCTCGTACGTCGTCTCCTCGAGCGCGACGTCGTTCTCGAGGTCGCCGTAGATCGGCAACGCGCCCCCGTCCTGCCGGGCCGGCACGTAGAGGATCGGCAGGTTGAGGCCAAAATGGCCGGCCAGGAACCGGAAGTAGGTGGTCTTGCCCGACGCCGGGATCCCGACGACTGCGATCCGGGCCGAATCCGGCGTCTTCTTCGTCTCGCGCTTCGCTCCCGGCGCGCGCCGGGTCTTTGTGGTGACCTTGACCTCCGTCATGATGGTGGTACCCTTCTACCGCATCTCCGCCAAGCAGATCTCGATAAAGTCGAGCGCCCCTTCCGCGACCGGCCCCGCGGAGGAGAGGTCGAGCCGCGCGTCCTGGAGCTGGCCGAAGACCGCCTCGACGGCCGCCTCATGCCGGATCGCGGCGTCCTGCAGATCGTCCTCTTCCGCCAATCGGGTGAGCTGGTATGTTCCGCGCAGCTCCAGCATCCGGGCGAACAGTTCCTGCAGCCGCGCCCGTACGTTCGGGTCGGCGCCGGCCAGCCGGTGCTCGGTCTCGTCGATGAACCGCACCAGGGTCTCCGTCTCCCGGTCGTTCTGCATCCGGGCCTGCAGGAGAGCGAGGCGCCGGAGGACGCGGGCCTGCGCCGGGGCGGGAAGGCGGTCGACCTCTTCCCAGGCCTGGAGAAGCGCCCGCGCCGCCTCCACGATCGCCCGGCGCGCGAACTGGACCCGGGCCTCCCAGTAGAGGCGGGTCACCGGCGGAAGGACCCCTCCCGAGCGCCCGACCAGCTCGAGGGCCCGGTCGAACTGACCGGCCAGGTACGCCTCCACGATCTCCCCCAGCGGTCCGTACCGCTCCTTGAGGTAGGCCGGGGTCGTCGCCGGGCCCGCGCTGGAGGAGAGCACGTCGACCTCGAAGTCGGGCGCCTCGGTGTACGGGGCGTCCGCGGCCGGAGCCGCGGTCCGAAGTCGCGTGAGGGTGGCGTGCTGCTGCGGCTCCTTGAGGGCTCGGGCGGCATTCGCCGCGTGCTGGGCGAGTTCCTCCGGATGGAGGTCCTCGATCGCCCGATCCTCCTCGTAGCCGACGTCGAGGAAGGCGTTCACCATCTGCGCAAACAGCGCTCCCCCGGTCGCAACCTCCTGATAGGTGAACGCCGCCGGCAGCCCGAGGGACTGGGCGCGGCGGGTGAGCTGGGAGAGGAACTCCTGCATCCGCGCGCCGTCGGCGCCCTTGTCCTGCTCCGAGCCGCTGCCGATCCCGATCACCCGGAGCGCGAGAGCGGACTGCGGGGGCAGCATGTACTCGACGAGGTCGCTGCGGCCGGCCGGGAGCGCGGCGCCGGGCGCGGCGACAGCGAACCGGGTCGACGCGTTG
>JAJZDF010000053.1 GCA_021828715.1 Thermoplasmata archaeon | reverse complement strand
CGACCGCGCCGCCGTCCTCGCGAACGCCCAGATCGTCGTGAAGCTCCAGCCGCCGACCGCCGAGGAGATCGCCGCCCTCGCGCCCGGGACGATCCTCCTCGCCGTGATGACCCCGTCCCGCCACCTGGAGCGCGTCGCGGCGCTGCGCGACGCCCGGATCACGACGTTCGCGCTCGACCTGCTGCCGCGCATCACCCGGGCGCAGAGCATGGACGTCCTCTCGTCCCAGGCGACCGTCGCCGGCTACAAGGCGGTCCTGATCGGCGCGAGCCTCTCTCCGAAGTTCTTCCCGATGCTGACCACCGCCGCGGGGACGATCCGCCCGGCGAAGGTGCTGATCCTCGGCGCCGGGGTCGCCGGGCTCATGGCGATCGCCACCGCCCGCCGCCTGGGGGCGGTCGTCGAGGCGTACGACGTCCGGCGGGCCGCCGGCGAGCAGGTGCGGAGCCTCGGGGCGAAGTTCCTGGAGCTCCAGATCAACGCCGAGGGATCGGGAGGGTACGCCCGCGAGCTCACCGACGACGAGAAGAAGCAGGAGGCCGAGATGCTCGCGAAGGCGGTCGCCGACGCGGACGTCATCCTCACCACCGCCAACGTCCCGGGACGGCGGGCGCCGCTGCTCGTCCGCAAGGAGATGGTCGACCGGATGCGCGCGGGCGCCGTGCTCGTCGACCTCGCCGCGGAGTCCGGCGGCAACTGCGAACTGACGCGGCCCGGCGAGGAGGTGGAGGTCCACGGGGTGCGGATCGCGGGGCCGCTCAACCTCCCGAGCCAGCTGCCGCTCTCGGCGAGCCAGATGTTCGCGAAGAACGTCGAGGCGTTCCTGGGCCTCCTCCTCGGGCCCGACCGGAGCCTCCGTCCCGACTTCGCGGACGAGGTCCTGGCGGGGAGCCTCCTGACCCGCGACGGGACGGTCGTCCATGCGCCGACGCGCGACGCGTTGGCCGGAGGGAAGTGACGGGATGGCGGCGGACATCTGGACGGCGCTCTTCATCGGGCTCCTCGCGGCGTTCGTCGGCTACGAGGTGATCAGCCGGGTCCCGGTCCTCCTCCACACCCCGCTCATGTCGGGGTCGAACTTCATCCACGGGATCGTCCTGGTCGGGGCGATCATCGCCCTCGGCTTCGCGACGACGCCGCTCGAGCAGGCGATCGGGCTCGTCGCCGTGATCATGGGCGCGATGAACGTCACCGGCGGCTACGTCGTCACCGAGCGGATCCTCGCGATGTTCGACCGGTCGAAGAAGGGCCGCGGAGGGACGCCGTGATCGCCTGGCAGGAGCCGCTCGTCGACGGCGTCTACGTCCTCGCGATCCTCGTCTTCATCCTGGGGCTCCGCGCGATGAGCTCGCCGGCGACCGCCCGGCGGGGGATCCTCCAGGCCGGGGTCGCGATGCTGATCGCGATCCTCGTCACGTTCGTCGAGCCCGGCCTCTCGAACTTCGCGCTCATCGCCCTCGGGATCGGCATCGGCGGCCTCGCCGGGTGGTACTGGGCCCGGGTCGTCCAGATGACCGCGATGCCCCAGATGGTCGCGGTCTTCAACGGCATGGGCGGCGGCGCGGCCGGGGCGATCGCGGCGGTGGAGCTCCTCGGCAACCTGGGCGACCGCTCGATCTCGGGGCTCGCGCTGGCGGGCGGGGTGATCGGGGCGGTGTCGATCGCCGGGAGCGTCATCGCCTTCCTGAAGCTCCAGGGATGGCTCCGGTCGAAGCCGATCGTCTTCCCCGGCCAGCAGCCCGTCAACATGGCCGTCCTCGCGATCGGCCTCGGCTTCGGCGTCTACGCGCTCGCGAGCCTGGAGGCGCTCTGGCTGCTGCCGTTCTTCGTGCTGATGCTCCTCTTCGGGCTCCTGCTCGCGCTGCCGATCGGCGGCGCCGACATGCCGGTCATCATCAGCCTCTTCAACGCCCTGACCGGCATCGCGGTCGCCCTCGACGGCTTCGCCCTCGTGAGCGGCCCGCTCGGCGACGCCGGCTACGCGATGGTGATCGCGGGAACGCTCGTCGGCGCCGCCGGCTCGCTCCTCACCCTCCTGATGGCCCGCGCGATGAACCGGTCGATCGGGAGCGTCCTCTTCGGCGCCTTCGGCGCGACCGAGGAGTCCGGCGTCGCGATCCAGGGCGCGATGAAGCCGATCGACGTCGACGACGCGGCGTCGCTGCTCGCCTACGCCGGGACGGTCGTCATCGCGCCCGGCTACGGGATGGCGGTCGCCCAGGCCCAGCAGAAGGTGAAGGAGCTCACCGACCTCCTCGAGGCGAAGGGCGTGAGCGTGAAGTTCGCGATCCACCCGGTCGCGGGCCGGATGCCCGGGCACATGAACGTCCTCTTGGCCGAGGCGGGGATCTCCTACGACAAGCTGTTCGACCGGGACGAGATCAACCCCGAGTTCCCGGCGACCGACGTCGTGCTGGTCATCGGGGCGAACGACGTCGTGAACCCGGCGGCCCGCCGGGCGGGGAGCCCGCTGCAGGGGATGCCGATCCTCGACGTCGACGGGGCGCACCAGGTGATCGTCATCAAGCGGGGCCAGGGGAAGGGGTTCGCCGGCGTCGAGAACGACCTCTTCTACAAGGAGAACACCCGGATGCTCTACGGCGACGCCCAGCAGGTCGTGGGGAAGCTCGTCCAGTCGCTGAAGAAGCTCGAGTAGGGCCGCCGGCTCACGTCGCGGGCGGCGCCGACGGGGCGGGCGCCCGGAAGTTCCACTTGAGGTTCGCCGCGTAGCCGAGCAGGCTGCCGGCGACGATCCCGACGATCTGCGCGTCGAGCCCCGAGAGCCCGACGCCGACCCCGACGGCGAGGAGCGCCTCGTTCACCCCGAGCGCCCCGGCCTGGATGACGCCGTAGAGGCCGAGGTGGTAGGCGGTCGACCGCCCGCCGCGGCCGGCGAACGCCCAGGCGCGGTTCCAGAGGAAGTTCCATCCCATCGCGACGACGAACGCCCCGGCGCTCGCCAGGAAGACCGCCTGGGCCCCCGGCGGCAGCCGGAGCCCGAGGAGCGTGAAGACACAGAGATTGACGAAGACGCCCGAGATCCCCACGACCAGGAACGCGGGGAGGCGCAGGAGGTCGTCGAACCCGAGCCGGGCCCGGCGGAGCAGCCGCACGACGCCCGGCCGCTCGGCGGTGCGGCGGAGCGCGGCGACCAAGGGGACGTAGAAGAGCGCGACGGCCCAGACGAGCCACGCCGAGTAGTTCAGCTGGAACACCGGGGCGGCGCCCGAGGCGCACGCCGGGAGGCGCCCGGCGAAGAGCGCGCCGCAGAGGACCCCCGGCCCGCTCCAGAGGAGGAACGGGAGCAGGAACGCCGCCGAGACGGCGCCGGTGATCGCGAAGTTCCTCCAGTCGCGCCGGACGGCGTAGTAGAGGAGGAGGAAGGCGTTCGCGAACTGCTTGCACCCGAGGGCGAGCCACTCGGCCCACTTCTGGCGCCGACCTTCCCAGCCGACGAAGGCGACGGTGAGGAGCAGCAGGACGGGGAGGTCGTTGTAGCCGTTGGCGGCGAGGAGGACCATGTACGGCTGCGCCAGCATCACCGCCGTGTCGAAGCGGCGGCGGGCGACCCAGACCATCAGCGCCCACGTCCCGAGGGCGAACCACGGGTAGGGGACGCCGGGGATCTGCAGGAACGGGAGCAGCGGGAGGTAGAAGTACGTCGCGTGGAACGAGAACGTGCGGCCGAACTGCTGGTACTGGAAGACCAGCGGGACCACGTACGGGTCCTGGTGGTTCAGGATCATCGTGGCGAAGCGCGGGGTGGTGAACGGCTCGTCCGTGAGCCCGTTCGCCGCGCCCGTGAGGATCGAGCCGACGGCGAAGGCGACGCCGACGCCGAGGAGGAAGTAGACGAACTCCGTCCGCCGCTCGACGCGGAGCTCTCGGACGGCGATCGGGAACATCAGCGCGAAGGCGCCGAGCGCGATCTCGCCGACGCCGGCGAAGTCGTTCGGGTAGATCCACAGCGCCGTGACGACGGCGAGGGCGGGGCCCGCGCCGGCGGCCCAGGCGGCGGAGTAGCGGAGCAGCCGCCTCCCCGGGGCGGCGGGCGGGAGCGGGGAGCCCGAAGGCGCCCGCGACGTCCCGCCCGGTTCGGCCATCGCCCCGCCCGTCCGGGCGGGGCACCGGGGTGACCCATATTTAACGGCGGGAGCGCGCGCCGCCGTTCCCCCCGGCCGCGCGCCGGGGCCGCTTGCCCGCCTATGTACCTCCGCCGGCTGCGCCGCCCCGGAGGGACCGGGTGGAGTCGGTCGCTTTCGCACTCTTCGTCGTCACGTTCGCCGCCGTCGCCGTCCGCCAGGTCGTCGCCCGCGGACCGGGGATCTGGACGATCCTCCTCGCCGGCGGCGGGCTCACGGTCGCCTTCGGGGTCCTCTCCCCCGGCGGCGCGTGGGCGACCGTCGTCGACGAGCGGGCGGTCCTCCTGTTCCTCCTCGCCCTCTTCCTCTTCGTCTCGGCGCTCGAGCGCTCGGGCGTCTTCGAGCACCTCGCCTACGCCGCCCTCGCCCGCGTCCGACGGCGGGAGATGCTGCCGCTCCTCCTGTTCGTCGGCTTCGGGCTCCTGTCGGGGTTCGTCCTCAACGACGCGCTCGTCCTGGTCGGCGTGCCGCTCGCCTTCGCGATCGCGCGCCGCCTCGACACCGACAGCCGACCGTACCTCCTCGTCCTCGCCTACGCCGTCACGGTCGGGAGCGTCCTCACGCCGTTCGGGAACCCCCAGAACCTCCTGGTCGGGCTCGACGCCGGCTTCGCCGGCCCCGTCGCGGTCTTCCTGCGGTACCTCGCCGTCCCGACGGCGATCAACCTGCTGCTCGGCGGGCTCTACCTGCGCGCCTCCCTCGCGCCGCCCCGCGGTGCGGCGCCGTCCCCTCCGCTCTCCTTCCCCGCGGTCCCGTTCCTCCCGTCGGGCGGCTGGGGTGCCCGCCTCGCCCGCCATCCGGTCCTCGCGATCTTCCCGGTGACGATGGGGGCCGTCCTCGGCCTGAACGTCTACACCGGGATCACCGGGGTCTCGGTGCTGCCGTCGTACGAGGTCGCCCTCGGGGGGGCGCTGCTCCTCCTGGCGCTCTCCCCCGGGCGGCCGGCGCTGCTGCGGCGGGTCGACTGGTCCGTCCTGCTCCTGTTCGTCGGGCTGTTCGTCGTCGTCGCGGGAGCGGTGAACGGCGGCCTGCTCGCGGAGGTCGAGCGGGTGCTGCCGATCCCGGGTCCGTCCGCCCCCTCCCTCGCCTCGATCGGCAGCATCACGGCGACCAGCCTCTTCGGATCGCAGCTCGTCAGCAACGTGCCGTGGGTCGCGCTCCAGATCCCGCTCTTCCACGCGGTCGGCTACTCCGGCGCCGATCCCGTCGCGTGGATCGCCCTCGCCGCCGGCAGCACGCTGGCCGGGAACCTGACCCTCCTCGGCGCGGCGAGCAACCTCATCGTGGTCGAGCAGGCGCGGCGCCGGGGGGTCGCGATCCGCCTCGGGGAGTTCGTCCGCCGGGGGCTGCCGCTCGCCGCCCTCACGACCGCGGTGCTGGTCCTCTGCCTCTGGGCCGGCCTCTGAGCGGCCGGGCGGCCCCCCCCGGTCGCCCGAGGGGGGGGAGCCGTTCCCCGGGCGGAAAGGGGCCGGGAGGCCCGCCTCCCCGCCCCTTCCGAGAGATCATCCGCCGGGCCGTGGGGTTATTTGGGCCCGTCCGCTCCCTACGACATGTCCGAGGCGT
>JAJZDF010000052.1 GCA_021828715.1 Thermoplasmata archaeon | reverse complement strand
GCCGATCGGCGCGCCCGCGCCGCCCGCAGCGCCTCGATCACCCGGCGGACCGCGCCGGGCGGATCGGCGGCGGCGCCGAGCCCGACCGCCGCCTCCGCGGGCGGGAGCATCCGGAAGAGGACGTTCCGCTCGGGGTCGTGCGGCATCCGGCCGTCGGTGTCGATCCCGAAGAAGCGGAGCGCAAAGCGGAGGTCGTCCGGCTCGAGCGCGGAGCGGAGCTCCTTCCGCGACCAGGTGAAGTAGCCGCCGTCGTCCCCCGGGGCGTTGTCGGCGTCCTGGCTCGCGCCGAACCCCCCGTCGGCGTCGCCGAGCGTCGACGTGGCCCACTCCGCCGTCCCGACGACGACCTCCTCGAAACGGGCGTCGCCGAATCGTTGGAACCCCTCGGTGTAGAGGGCGAGCAGCGCCGCGTTGTCGACGGCCATCTTCTCGAAGTGCGGGATGTGCCACGCTTCGTCCACCGAGTAGCGGTGGAAGCCCCCGCCGACGTGGTCGTAGAGGCCCCCGTCGGCCATCGCGCGCAGCGTGTCGCGCGCCAGCTCGTCGCTCCGGGGGCGGTGATTCGCCTGGGCGTCCCAGCCGAGGAGCGACACCGCGGTCGGGTGGGGGAACTTGGGCGCCGCACCGAAGCCGCCGTGCACGGGGTCGGCGCTCGCGTGGAGCGCGGCCACGGTCGCCGCGAACAGCGTCCCCAGGCTCCCGCCCGGGACGCCGGGGGCCCGGCGCCCGCGGGCGATCGAGCCCTGGATCGCGGCGGCATTCTCCCGGACCCGCTCCGGCTCCTCCCGCCAGATCCGGGCGACCTCGGTAAGGACCCGGCGGAAGCCGGGACGGCCGTGCCCGTCGGTGGGCGGGAAGTACGTCCCGCCGAGGAACACCTCTCCGGCGGGGGTCAGGAACGCCGTGAGCGGCCACCCCCCCTCCCCGGTCAGTGCGCTCACCTGCCGCTGGTACCGTCGGTCGACCTCCGGATGCTCGTCGCGGTCGACCTTCACCGGGACGAACGCCTCCCGGAGCAGACGGCCCACGGCGGGATCGGCGTACGTCCCCTCGTCCATCACGTGGCACCAGTGGCACCAGGAGGCGCCGATGTCGAGGAGGATCGGGCGGGCGGTCGCCCGCGCCCGCTCGAACGCCTCCGGACCCCACGGGTACCAGTCGATCGGCTGGTCGGCGGCGGCGCGGAGATAGGCGGAGGTCGAGCCGGCGAGGCGCGACGGGGCCCGTCGATCCGGATCCTCCTCCATCGGACGGAACGCGGCCCGGAGCCTCTTACCCTTGTCGGGCCGGCGAGCGCCGCCCGTCGCCCGCGACTGGCCGGGGCGTAATCGGCCGGGCGCTCGTTATAAAGGGCCTCCCGGTGCCCGCCCGAGGCGCTGCCGATGGAGATGCAACCGGGACAGATGGCCTACGACCGGGCCATTACCGTCTTCTCGCCCGACGGGCGGCTCTTCCAGGTCGAGTACGCGCGCGAGGCGGTCCGCCGCGGCGCGACGACGGCCGGGCTCGTCTACGCGAACGGCGTGGTCTTGATCGCCGACCGCCGCATCCCGAACCCGAAGCTCGCCGAGCCGGCGAGCCTCGAGAAGATCCACGCGATCGACGAGAACATCGCCTGCGCGACCGCCGGCCTCGTCGCCGACGCCCGCGTCCTCGTCGACTACGCCCGCCTCGGCGCCCAGATCCACCGGGTGACCTACGCCGAGCCGATGTCGGTCGAGCTGCTCGTCCGCCGGATCTGCGACTACAAGCAGCAGTACACCCAGTTCGGCGGGGTGCGCCCGTTCGGGACCGCCCTGCTCGTCGGCGGGTACGACGAGAACGGCTGCCACCTGTTCGAGACCGAGCCGTCCGGCTCGCTCACCAGCTTCCGGGCGAGCAGCACCGGCGGCAACAAGGGCCCCGTCATGGACCTGCTCGAGCAAAAGTACCGCCCCGACCTGGACCGGGACGCCGCGATCCTGCTGGCGCTCGAGGGGCTCCGCGCGGGGCTCGAAGAGGGCGGAAGCCTCGCCCAGGTCGAGGTCTGCACCGTCGACCAAGGGAAGGGCCTCTCGCGCCTCTCCGCCGACGAGATCCAGAAGTTCGCCGCCCGGCTGCCGACCGCCCCCGCGGCGGTCCGCGCGCCCCGCAGCTAGGAACGGGACGGGCCCGACCCGATGGTGAAGGTCGAAGACGCCGTGATCGCCCGCCTCGAGACCGGCGGCAACCGGTTCGAGGTGCTGGTCGACCCCCAGGCGGTCCAGGAGATCAAGGACGGGAAGCCGGTCGATCTGAGGGACAAGCTCGCCCTCGAGCAGGTCTTCAAGGACGCGAAGAAGGGCGACAAGATCTCCGAGGAGTTCCTCGAGAAGACGTTCCACACCCGGAACCTGCTCGAGATCGCGAAGGAGATCGTCCAGCGCGGCGAGGTGCAGGTCACGACGGAGCAACGCCACCAGCTGCAGGCGGCGAAGCTCAAGCAGATCGTCCAGACGATCGCCCGCAACGCGATGAACCCGCAGACGGGCGCCCCGCACCCGCCCGCCCGGATCGAGGCGGCGATGGCGGAGGCGAAGGTACACATCGACCCGTTCCGGCCGGTCGATGCCCAGGTGCAGGAGGTCCTGGTCAAGCTGCGGCCGCTCCTCCCGATCCGGCTCGACGTCGTGCGCGTCCGGGTGCGGCTGCCCGCGGCGCATTATCCCCGGGTGATCGGGGAGCTCAAGGGGCTCGGCCGCCTCCTCGAGGAGCAGTGGGGGAGCGACGGGGCGTGGAGCGGGGTCCTCGAGATCCCGGCCGGGGTCCAGACCGAGCTGTACGAGAAGCTGAACGCCCGCACGCGCGGCGCCGCCGAGACCGCTTTAGTTAAATAGCGCACCCCCGTCGCGCGGGACCGGTGCAGCAAACCCAATGTCCCAAGGTCATCGATCCGGCCACCGTAGTCGTGGCCGCGGGGAGTCATCCCCGCCTCCCGCACGGGACCGCGTACTAGTCCTCCCCGGCGAGGAGATCCCCGGTTCGGCCCTCCGGCCCGGCGCCGGGACCTACCGCCTGGGCGGCAAGGTCTACGCGAGCGTCCTGGGCCTCCTCGAGCCCAAGCCGCCGTTCGTCACGGTGATCCCGCTCTCCGGGCGGTACATCCCGAAGGCGGGGGACACGGTGATCGGGATCGTGACCGACTGCCAGACCACGTTCTGGCTGCTCGACATCGCCGCCCCGCGCTGGGCGCCCCTCCACGTCACGGGCTCCCCCTGGAAGGTCGAGGTCGGGGAGACCGACCGGTACCTCCGGGTCGGGCAGGCCGTGGTCGTGCGCGTCGAGAGCCTGGAGGCGACCGGCCGCATCGGCGTGACGATGCTCGGCGACGGCCTCGGGAAGCTGGAGGAGGGGACGATCGTCTCGGTCTCCCCCGCCCGCATCCCCCGGGTCGTCGGACGGAACGGATCGATGGTCCGCTCCATCACCGCCCACACGGGTTCCCAGATCGCGGTCGGACAGAACGGCCGCATCTGGATCGGGGGGTCGCCGGAGGCGATCCAGCGGACCCGCGAGGCCCTCCGGATGATCGACGAGCAGGGCCAGCACCGCGGCCTGACGGCCCGGGTCGAGAGTTACCTTTCCTCCACCGACCGTCCCGGCGACCGGGGACCCGAGCGGGTTCCGGTCGAGAGCGCCCACCGCGATGCGGTGCCCCACGAGCTCCCGCCCCTGCCGGCGGAGCCCGACGCGGGGGGTCCGGACGGACCCGGGGCCGACGACGCGGCGGAGTACTGACGTTCCAGGAGAGCAGAAAATGGGAAGCGTGGGAGCGAAGGAGGTCCCGGTCCTGCTGAGCCCCGAAGGGCTGCGGATCGACGGACGGAAACTCGACGAGTTGCGACCGATCCGGATCCGGGCCGGGCCGCTGCATCAGGCCGACGGCTCGGCATTCGTGGAGTGGGGCGCGAACAAGGTGATGGCCGCGGTCTACGGTCCGCGCGAGGTCCATCCCCGCCACCTCCAGCAGAACAACAAGGCCGTCATCCAGTGCCGCTACAACATGGCCGCCTTCTCCGTCGACGAGCGCAAGCGGCCGGGGCTCGACCGCCGCTCGCAGGAGATCTCGAAGGTGATCGCCGAAGCGTTCGAGTCGGTCGTCTTCGCCGAGGAGTACCCCCGGACGAGCATCGACGTCTACATCGAGGTGCTGCAGGCGAACGCCGGGACGCGGTGCGCCGGTCTCGTCGCCGCGTCGGTCGCCCTCGCCGACGCCGGGATCCCGATGGCCGACCTCCTGCCCGCGGTCGCGGTCGGGAAGATCGACGGCAAGATCGCGCTCGACCTCAAGAAGGAGGAGGACAACTTCGGCGAAGCCGACCTGCCGATGGCGCTCGTCCCGCAGTCGGGCCGCCTCGTCCTTCTGCAGATGGAGGGGCACATGACCCCCGAGGAGCTCTCCCGCTCCCTCGACCTCGGCGTCGCGGGATGCAAGGTCATCTACGAGAAGATGAAGCAGGCGCTCCGGGACCGCTACGCGACCACCGAACTCCCCGGAGGATCGGCATGAGCGGCGAGGTCGCGTCGGAGCTCCGCACGACCCACGTACTCGACCTGGCCGCCTCGGGAAAGCGCCTGGACGGGCGGGCCCTCGACGAGTACCGCGCCGTTTCGATCGAGCCGGGGTTCATCGCGACCGCCGACGGTTCGGCGCTCGTCCGCCTGGGCGATACCGTCGTCGCCGCCGGCGTCAAGCTCGAGCTCGGCAAGCCGTTCCCGGACACCCCGAACGCGGGGGTCCTCACGACCAACGCCGAGCTCGTGCCGCTCTCCTCGCCGACGTTCGAGCCGGGCCCCCCCCAGCCGGGCGCCATCGAGGTCTCCCGGGTCGTCGACCGCGCGATCCGCGCGGCGGAGACGATCGACCTCGCCCGGCTCTGCGTCACGCCGGGGGAGAAGACCTGGGTCTGCTACGTCGACCTGCACGTCCTCGACCACTCGGGGAACCTCATCGATGCCGCCATGCTCGCCGGCGTGAGCGCGCTCGCGCACGCCGTCGTGCCGGCCAAGCGGTTCGGCGTCGCCGAGGCCGATTACGCGCTCGCGGTGGGGCACCTCCCGATCGAGTGCACCTTCGTGCGGCTCGGCGACGCGATCGTCGTCGACCCGACGTTCGACGAGGAACAGGCGGCCCAGGGCCGCCTCACGATCGCGACCGACGAGCTCGGGCGGGTCGTCGCGATGCAGAAGGGACTGGTCGGGGCGTTCTCGCCCGACGACGTACGGTCCATGGTCTCGCGGGCGCTCGCCCACGGCGATCGGCTGCGCGCCGCCGCCCGGGGAGGTCCGGCATGAGCAAGCGCACGAAGAAGGTCGGCTCCACCGGCTGGATGGGGCCGCGCTACGGGATCCGGATCCGTCGCCGGGTGCTGGAGATCGACCGGGTGAAGCGGGCGGCGTCGGCGTGCCCCCGCTGCTCGACCGTGAGCCTCCACCGGGTGTCGAGCGGGATCTTCGAGTGCCGCCGCTGCGGCACCCGGTACGCCTCCAACGCCTACGCGTTCCAGGCGCCGCCGTCGATCACGCGGACCGAGAAGATCGCGACGGGCAACGCTTAAGGGCCGCGCGCCGCTGGATTCGATATGTTCCGCTGCATCCGCTGCCAGGAGGCGCTTCCCTCCGACGCGAACCTTTTCGGCGTCCGCTGCGACAACTGCGGCGGCAAGATCTTCACGAAGGAGCACCCGAACGTCAAGAAGGTCCTGAAGGCAAGGTAGCGGCCGTCCC
>JAJZDF010000051.1 GCA_021828715.1 Thermoplasmata archaeon | reverse complement strand
GCGCCATCCGCTGCTGCTCGATCGCCTCGGTCAGCTCGGCGCTCTTCCGCCAGCGCAGCGCCCGCACGCCGAACAGGTCGTCGTACTTCGCCGCCTCGTGGTTCAGGGGATGACCGACCAACAGCGCCCGTAGCTGCTGCTTCGTCCGTCGGAACTTGTCGACCTGCTCCTCGCGTATCCGTCCGAGGTCGCGGAGCCGCTCGACCTCCCCGGAGGGGAGGTGGGCCCTCGGGAAGTAGTCGAGGCGGACGAGGTGAGCCAGCGTTTGCGCGTCGTTGCGGTCGGTCTTTGTCTCCGAGGCGGTGATCGCCTTGAGGGCACGAGGAGGGGTCATCCAGACGTCCCAGCCCCCCGCCCGAAGGTGGCGAGCCACCGCCTTTTGGCCGCGGTCGATGCCTTGAGACCGACCCGGACCTGATGATCACCGAGCCGCCTCCATTCCCGCGCCATGAGGTCGAGCCCGGCAAGGTCTGTCCGTACCGTCCCCTCGCCGACCACCGCCCCGGTGGCGTCCACGAGGCACCAAACGCACTTCCCCTGGTGCACGTCAATCCCGCCGTAGTGTCGTTCGTCCATCGTCTCACTCCCCCGTCGTCACGTTCCTCTCTCTCCGCATCTTCTCGCTCGGGTGGCCACGGGTCTCGGCGGGAGGGGCGAGCCGGTCGGCTCTCCAAGCTCCTCTACAGGTGACCGCGCTCGTCCGAGCGCGTTCCCACAATCTCTCGCCGGTGAGCGGCGCCCAGTCTGAAGAACAGGCTCCGGCAAGGGGCCCACAGCAGTTGCCGGGCGCCGCGGACTCGGGGCCACATCCCAGCCAGAGGGCGAGCCGGTCAACCGCGAACTACCGCGAGGTCTGAAGCTGTGCATCCAGGTCCACAAGGAGACGATCGCGACCGAAGAGGTGGTGGAGTTCCTCCACCACATGATGCGCCACATTCGTCGGCGGCCCATCATGATCTTCTGGGACGGCGGAGGCCCCACGGGTCCGAGGAGACCCGGGCCTTCTTGCGAGCCCACCCGAGGCTGGAGGTCCACCGGTTCTCGGGCCTCAGTCCCGAATCAAATCCGGACAAGTGGGTCTGGCGCCACCTGAAGATCACGGGCTGGCGGCCATGCTCCCCTCGATGTGAGGGGGCTCAGCCGCGCGCTCCGCCAGGCGGTCGTCCGAATGCGCGTGCGACCCCAGCTGATCCGCTCCTTCGTCGCCGCCACTCACCTCTATGACCGGCGGACTGACTCGCGGAAGGTCCCCGGGGAGGGGCGATTCCTCCTCGACCCGAGTTTACCCGTTTACCCCGGGGTCAGTAATTCCTGTACTCCACGCGGAGGCCCACTCCACAGAAAGCTAAAAACCCCCCGCGCGGGCTTCCCCGTCCACCTCGAGGGGCCATGAGCCACACGTCGACCGTTCCGGGAAGCTCCGCCCCCGTCGCCTTCGACCGCCTTCCCCCACCGTGGCAGCCGACCTCCTCGCGGCCGAAGCTGCCGATCGGAGTCGGAATCGTTTCCGTGCTGATCGCCGGCGCCGCGATCGTGCTGATCCTGGGCGGGGGGCTCTACCTTCTCGACCAGTTTGGGTCGAACGCGATCCCGTCCGCCCTGGACCTGTTCCCGTCGATCGACCTTCTCGGATCGGCGATCCTGCTGATCCTTGGCATCTCGCTCCTCGCGATCGCGACCGCCCTCTGGCGTCAGGAGACGTGGGCTCTCTGGACGACGCTGGCGCTCGTCTTCGCGTCGACCGTCTACCTGTTCTTCACCGGCTCGATCACCGTCCTCTTCGTCCTGATGGTCGTCCTCTTCGTCTATCTGCTCGCCTGCCGACGGTACTTCTATTGACCCGGTTCCTCCTCGCCCAGCTTGCGCCGATCCCGGGCGAGCCGGCGGCGAACCTCGACCGGCTGGGCACCCTGCTCCGGGGCCATTCGGTCGATGCGGCCATCGCTCCCGAACTGTTCCTCTCCGGCTACCGGATCGGCGACCGGTTCCATGGGGTCGCTGTGCGGCGGGGGGACGCCGTCTGGACCGCCCTGACGGGCCTCGCCTCCGACCTGGGGATGACCCTGGTCGTCGGGGCGCCGCTCGCCTCCCCCGAGAGGAGCGGGGAGCTGCAGAACGCCGCGCTCGTCGTCGCCCCGTCCGGCAAGGTTGCGGTCCAGGCGAAACGGTACCTGCCGACGTTCGGCCCCTTCGAGGAGGGAGTCCCGTTCTCGCTGACCGCACGCAGCCGCCCGTGCGAGGTCGGCGGGCACCGGGCAGGGGTCGCGATCTGCTACGACACGTTCTTTCCCGAGGTGTTCCGCGGCCTGGCCCTGGGAGGGGCCGACGCGTTCCTGGTACTCTCCGCGTCCCCGGTCCCGAGCGGGCCGCTGTTCGCCCGCCTCCTTCCGGCGCGCGCGATCGAGAACGGCGTGCCGATCGTCTACGTCAACCGGGTCGGGGTCGAGGACGGGATCGTCTTCGGTGGCGGCTCGGGTGCCTGGGACCCGCGGGGCGAGGCGCTGGTCGCCGAGGAACTCCCGGACCCGCGCCTGGCGCCCGAGGAGCGGCTCCTCAGGGTCGACATCGACCTCGACGAGCCGGCCCGCTGGCGTCCGTTCCGCCCGGTGCTCCGGGACGTCGCCCAGCGCCCCCCGACGCCCGAGCCGTGAAGGTCCGTTCGGCTCGAACGCGCCGCTTATAGAGGGGGAAGGGCCCCGTCCGTCCGGTGACTCCCCCCTCGATCGCCCAGCAGCTCGCGGCAAAGCAGCGCGAGATCTCGGTCGCGGAGTTCTTTGAGCGGAACCGCCAGATCCTCGGGTTCGACAACCCGCAGCGGTCGCTCCTCACCACGGTGAAGGAAGCGGTCGACAACAGTCTCGATAGCTGCGAGGAAGCCCGCATCCTCCCCGAGGTCACCGTCCAGGTCCAGAAGGAGAGCGAGGACCGGCTCCGCGTCTCGATCGACGACAACGGGCCCGGGATCCTCCGACGGGAGATCCCGAACGTCTTCGCGCGCCTCCTCTACGGATCCCGGTTCCACTCGAACCGCCAGGCGCGGGGCCAGCAGGGGATCGGGATCAGCGCGGCGGTACTGTACGCCAACCTCACGACCGCCCGACCGGCCCGGATCATCTCGAAGATCGAGGAGGAGGAGGCGGCGCACGTGCTGGAACTGTTCCTCGACACGCAGAAGAACCAGCCGCGGATCGTCTCCGAGGACGTCCTCCTCTGGGACCGGCCCCACGGGACGAGCGTCGAGCTCGTCCTGCGGGCGCGGTACGTCCGGGGCCGCCAGTCCCCGTACGAGTACCTCCGCGGCACCGCGATCGTGAACCCGCACGCCCGCCTCCTCCTCATCGAGCCGGACGGCACCCGCGTCACCTTCGAGCGGGCCACCACCGACCTGCCCCCCCTCGCGCAGGAGACCCTCCCCCACCCCTACGGGCTCGAACTTGGGGAGCTCGGCTACTTCCTCAAGTCGACGAAGCGGGCGACCCTTGCCGAGTTCCTGACCAAGGACCTTCAAGGGGTCTCCGCCCGGGCCGCCCGGGAGTTGCTCGCCGAGTGCGGATGCGCGGCCCAGCGTCCGCCCGGGTCGGTCCACAGCGAGGAGCAGGAGCGGCTGCTGGCCGCCCTGCACCGCGTCGCGCTCGTCGCCCCGACGGGCGACTGCCTCTCGCCCATCGGGGCGATGCTGATCAAGCGCGGCCTCCGGAACGTCCTCGGCGAGATCCGCCCCGAATTCTACGCGCCCCCGGTGAGCCGCCCGCCGAGGGTCCGGGGGGGGTTTCCGTTCATGGTCGAGGTCGGCATCGTCTACGGCGGTGCCCTTCCCGCCGACCAGCCGGTCCAGATCCTCCGGTTCGCGAACCGGGTGCCCCTCCTCTTCCAGCAGGGCGCCTGCGCGATCACGAGCGCGGTCACGAACCTCGATTGGCGACGCTACGGCCTCGAACAGAAGGGAGGCTCCGGGATGCCGAGCGGACCGGCGCTGATCCTCGTCCACCTCGCGTCGACGAAGATTCCGTTCACGAGCGAGGCGAAGGAGGCGGTCGCCGAGGATCCGGAGATCGATCGGGAGGTGACCCTCGCGCTCCAGGTCGCGGCCCGCCACCTCCGCACCCATCTGTCGCGCCGGACCCGCCGGGACCTCGCCGGGGCCAAGTTCGAGATCATCCTGAAGATCCTCCCGAAGCTCGCCGAGAAGACGAGCCACCTGACCGGACGGCCGGTCCCCGATCTCACGCCGGTGATCACCCGGATCATGGATGTCGTGAATCTCGACGCTCGACTCGCCCGGGACGCCGCGGGGCTCCGGGTCGAGGTGGAGGCGGTCAACTATACCCCCCGCGCCCGGGTCCTCGAGCTGTTCGTGGAGATCCCGCCCGAGGCGATGACCGGCGCCTCGTTCGATCCGGCCCCGGACGGGACCGACCCGGCGCTCGGACGGGCGTGGTGGACGCTTCCGAAGCTCGCCCCGAGCGCCCGGACCCGACTCGCCCTCACGTTCCCCCCGAAGACCGACCTGGACGCCTCCGACCTGGACTGGTACGTCGCCGGGGTCGACGAGGCCCATCTCCTCGGCGCCGACCCGCTGCCGGGCGACTGGGATGTCCGCCTCCCGCGCATGATCGTCGAGGCGGCAGAGGCGGCCGCCGCGGAAGGGGTCGCGAACGTCGGGGCGGACGAGGAGGTCGATTACGATGCCGCGGAGTCGAGCGCCGGCGACGACGAGTGAGGAGGAGGAGACGGCCGTCCGGGCCGAGGCCCTCCGTCCGACCCTCGAGCTCGCCGAGCAGATCTGGAACCAGCTCGACCAGGGGGAGATCCCCCGGATGCGGCTGCCGCTGCGGACGAAGCAGAACCTCGAGTTCAAGATGCGGGAGGGCGTCTGGAAGCTCGGCCGCCAGATGGGAACGCGGAGCGCCCGCAAGCTCGACGGCGCGCTGATGCTCCTCCGTACGTTCTACCTTGTCGACTTCATCAACGAGATGGCAAAGAGCCGCAAGACCTCCACCCTCCGGGAGCTTTACTACATCAGCGAAGCATGGCAGGAGGCGAAGTTCCACAGCGAGGACGAGTCCAACCTCCTGATCGAGGACCTGGAGGTCCTCTGCCAGCGCCTGCGCGAGGATTTCCGCCTCCATCCCGAGGAGAACGGCGCCACTGTCCTCGGCGACATCACGATCAAGGAGCGGAATCGCAAGGGGATCGTGAAGACGATCAACTGCCGCAACGACGTCGGCGACGGGGGCTACTCGCTGCCGTTCAACGTGGAGAAGGAGAAGATCGAGCTCGTGAAGACGAGCGCGAAGTTCGTCATCGCGATCGAGTGCGGCGGCATGGTCGACCGGCTCGCCGAGAACGGGTTCGACGAGCAGCACGACGCGATCCTGCTCCACCTCAAGGGACAGCCGGCCCGCTCGACGCGGCGCTTCCTCCGGCGGGTCACCGAGGAACTGAAGCTCCCCGTCGTCGTCTTCACGGACGGCGATCCCTGGTCGTTCCGCATCTTCGCGAGCGTCGCCTACGGCGCGATCAAGACGGCTCACCTCTCCACGTACCTCGCGACGCCGTCCGCGGAGTTCCTCGGGGTCACCGCCTCGGACATCGAGAACTACGACCTGCCGTCCGACCACCTGTCGGAGCAGGACGTCCGGGCGCTCCAGGCGGAGCTCACCGATCCGAGGTTCGCCACCGCCGAGTGGCGGGCCGAGATCGAGCTCATGCTGAAGAACGGGAAGAAGGCGGAGCAGCAGTCGCTCGCGAAGTACGGGCTCAAC
>JAJZDF010000050.1 GCA_021828715.1 Thermoplasmata archaeon | reverse complement strand
CTGGGGGAGAACCACCCCGAGGCTCTCGGCGACCTCCTCCGGGGAGCGGGCCCCGGTGACGAGTACGGCGGGTTCTCCGAGCTTGAGTCCCTCGGCGAGGAAGGTGTAGAGGACGATCTCCTTCCCGACGAACGTGTCCCCCAGGAGCACCAGGTGCGCGCGGGGGGGGATTCCCCCGAGCAGGAGGTCGTCGAGACGGGGGATTCCGGTCGAGAGCCGGTCCGCCACCGGCTCGGGAGCGGCGGGGTGGAGCCCAGCGGGTTCGGAGTCCGGTCCCGGCGCCGTCGAAGGAGGGGGGGAGGCACCGTGCCCGCCCCGCTCGACCCGCGGACGGGACGGATTCTCGAGCCGATCGGCATTCGCGACCGCCGCAAGGCTTGCCATGGAAAGATCGGCGCCGCGGGCGATCTCGGCGCGTCGGAGGCCGACCTCGGCACCCCGGGCCTCGAGGTCCCGCTGGCGCCGGAGCACCGCTTGGGACTGGTCATCCAGCGCTTCGCGCTCGGCCCGGAGCCTCTCCGCAAGCACCCGCAGCGCCTCCTCGCCCCGGGCAACCTCCTGCTCCCGCCGGGCGGCATCCGCCGAAAGGCGGGCGGCCTCGGCCTCGTGCTGCTGGAGCTGCTCGAGCCGTGAGGCATACTCCCGGGCGCTCGTCTCGTACTCCGTCCGCCGCGCGTCCGTGTCTCGGGTCCCGCGGGCAACCTCCGCTTCCCGCTCGCGGAGGGTCGCTTCCCGTGCCGCGAGTTCGCCTTCCCGCTCGGCGGCGCGCTTCAGCGCCTCCTGGGCCTGACGGGTGGCGTCGCTCGCCTCCCGGGCCGTTCGTCCGAGCTTCACGTTCTGCTCGTCGAGGGCGGCCTTGAACTGCTGGAGTTTCGCCTCCCGGGAGGCCAGGTCGACCGCGGGGCGGGTCTCCCCCGGCGCGCCCCCCGGGGCCACGGATTCGAAGGCGGTGAGATCTCCTTCGCGGCGGAGCAGCTCGTGGGTCTTGACCTCCAGCTCCTTCCGTCGGTTTTCGAGGCGGGCCTCGGTCTCGGTCGCCGCGGCGGCGCGCCGTTGGAGCTCGGCGCCACCCTGGGCAAGCTCCGCCTCCCGCCGGGCGAGGGCCCCCTCGCGGACGACGAGCCGCTGCTCCCGCTCCGACAGCTGCGGAAGCAGGCGCGCGACTTCCTGCTCGCGCAGGTCGACCGAACGCGCCTTCTCCTCCGCCAGACGCTCGCGAGAATCGATCGTGGCGATACGGGCCGCCCAACTCCGCTCCTGCTCCAAGAGGGCGTCCGAGCGGGTCCGGTAGTCGGTCTCCATCCCCGTGAGCTGCTTTCGCGCTTCCCCGAGCGAGGTTTGCTGTCGGCCGAGCAGCGCCTCCCCGGTTTCCACGTCGGACTCCCGACGGACGAGTGCGGCCTCGCGGAACGCGAGCGCTTCCTCCTTCCCCCGGAGCTCGTCGGCGAAGCGGAACATGCGGCTCTGACCGCTCGTGATGAGCGCACGTTCGTGGGCGCGCGTGCCGGAAGAGATGAGGTGGAGGAACGACCCCGAAGTCTGGTAGAGGATCGCGGCGAGGAACAGGCTGATGGCGAGCCCGGCCGCTCCCGGGGCGGCGCTGGGTGTCCGGACGAACAGCAGGGCCGAGGTGGCGACGGCCCCGAGGGCCGCCGCCGCGCTGGCCCACTGACGCGCGCCCCATTCCGGCCACGTCAGAACCAGCCCGAGAAGCGCGAGCGAGATGCTCCCGAGGGAGAGGGCGTAGTACCACGGCAGCAGGTCGAGGTGGGCGAACGGACCGAGGGCGAGGACCCGTACGAGGTAGCCGACAGCGACCCCGACGTTCAGGACGACCGCGGCGACCGTCGTGGAGAAGTGCGCTTCCCACGGCCAGAGCTGGAACGCCTCCCACTTCGCCGCGAGGGCGACCAGCGAAATCGCGAGTCCGGCTCCGATCGGGATCAGCAGGAACGCGGAGTCGTGGAGCGCCGTCAGGCCCCGGGCCGCGGCCGGCAGGTCGGGGAGGCGCGGCGCCAGAAGCAGGACCAGGATCCCGTCCAGGGTAAGCGCCGCCGAGATCAGGACCGCGTAGAGGTGGGCGGAGCGTCCGATACGGAGTTGCAGGAGGGCGTCTTCGCCCGCGTGCTCGAGGTCCTCCCGGTTGGGGACGGCGACGGACCGGGTGGCCGCAGGGGGTCCCCGCGCCCGCTGCGTTTTCGGCATCGCGATCCAGCCCCACTCGAGAGGGGGGTGGCGGGTTACTTAATCGTGCGTTTCGAGCGGCCCGGTCTCGATGGCGAGCAGGATCGCGGCGGCCCCGGGGTGCCGTTCGGCGCGCCGCCCGAACTCCTCCTCGAGCGCGAGGAGCCGGGACCAGGCCGCGGGGTCGGCGGCGATCGCGGCAACGCGCGCAGCGTCCGCTCCCAGGAGGGGCGCGACGGCCATCGCCTCCCGCACCGCGGCGCCGACCGCCCGCGCCCGATCGACGACCCGGCGGGGATCCCCGCGGCGGAACCCCCCGGGGTCCCGTCGCCGGGCCGGCTCCAGGGCGAACCCTTCCCGCTCGATCCCCGAGCGCAGGGTCTGGAGAGGGGCGTGGAACAGATGAGGGAGCTCGGAAGCGGGGGTGCGCGCCAGGTACCGGGCCTTCTCCCCCGGTCCGGCCACGAGCTCCACGATCAGGCGGCCGCCGGGGGCGGTAAGGCCGAAGGCGGAGCCCAGCATCTCCTCGGCGCGGTCTCCCGCGAATCCGATCACGTTTCCGAGCGCCACGACCTCCGCGAACGCGTGCGCGGCGAACGGGGGACGAAACCCGTCTCCCCGAACCGCCTCCGCCCCCCCGATCCCGCCGTGGGCCGGAATGCGCGAAAGCATCTCCCGTGAAAGATCGAGCGCGACCCGGCGGGCCGCCGCGCCCCCGAGGTGGGGGAGGAAGCGCCCCGGGCCGCTGCCGAGATCGAGCGCCCACCCGCTGCGGACGCGGTGCCGCTCGAGGAAACGTTTTCGCAGCTCCCGGAACAGGCGTCGCTGGGCGGTCCCCTCGTACCGGCGCCACTCGCGCTCCACGCGGTACCCATCGAGCTCGCGGAACCTGCGCTGAACGTCGGTCGGCGCCGTCGACTGTCGGGAGCCACCCGGTCGGTCGGTAACGTTCCGTCGCACGGGGCGCCGCACGGGTTTCCCCTGCAACCGGCCCCCTTTATAGACCCCTCCTGGTCGTCGCCCCGGGAAGCCTGCTGTGACGCTCTCGGAACCGGCGGACGGCGGCGCAGCGCCGCCTCTGCGGAGGGGCAGCTTCGACCGGGCGCCTCGGATCGCCCCCCCCACCGCCCCGCCCGTGCCTCGGGTTCGAGGGTGGGTTTCGAGGAGGGGCCGCTCGGGCTGCCGATGAGCGCCGGGTCGAGCCGCCGCGGACCGCTCGTGCATCGCGCCGTCCATCACGGCGCCGCGCTGCTGCTCTTCGCGGCGGTCGAGTTCATCGTCGGCATGATCGTAACGCAGATTGGTTACCCCGGCTACAGCCTCACCCGGAACTACATCTCCGATCTCGGCTCCACCGTCTGCACCCCATTCGGCGGCACGAGCACGTTCCCGGGTCACCTGGCCTGCTCGCCCTGGCACCTGGTCTTCAACGTCTCGATCGGTATCATGGGCCTCTCGCTGATCGCGGCGGCGGTGCTGCTTCGGAGCGGGTTCCCCGCCCGCCGGTCGCGGACGATCGGCTTGGGCCTCTTGGTCCTCGCGGGGATCGGATCCATCGGGGTGGGCCTCTCGCCCGAGAACGTCAACATCACCGTGCACTCGATCTCCGCCTTCCTCGCCTTCCTGGGCGGGGGCCTTGGCCTCGTCGTCCTCGGCATCGCGATGTTCCGGGACACGCGGTGGGACGGGTTCCGGACGTTCACGGTCGTCTGCGGCATGGTCACGTTGGTCGCGCTCGCCCTCTTTGCGAGCCACTCCTACTTCGCCCTTGGCGTTGGAGGCATGGAGCGTCTGATCGTCGCGCCCGTGCTGTTGTGGGCGATCGTGGTGGGAACGCATCTCCTGCGCATCCCGACCTACGCCCCGGCGCTTCTTCGCCCCTCCTGAGCCGCCGCGGCCGGTATCCCGAGGCGCGGGTCGTCCAACTGGAACTGTCGGCCGCACCTAGGGCAGGTGACCGTGCAGTGCACGTCGCCCGACACGGGCGGGCCGAGGGGACCGTCACACTCCGGACATCGGGACGGCTCTGCCACGGGGGCCCTCGTGCCTCTCGGGCCGCCGAACGGTCGGGGAGGGCGACCCGCCCCCTCAGCTCTCCTGGCCGAAGCGGCGGATGTCGTCGGGTCCGGCGCGCTTCTCCACGGGACCGCTTCCCTGGACCTGGATCCGGATCTGTTCGACCACCTCCGGGTTGGCGAGGGTCGTGATGTCGCCGTAATCCATCCGATTCGAGATCGAGGCGAGCACTCGTCGCATGATCTTTCCGGAGCGAGTCTTAGGCATGTCCGGAACGATACGGACGGCTCGTGGACGCGCGATCTTGCCGATAACGGTCTCCACGGCCCGGCTGACCCGCTCCGCGATCGCCGGGTCGGCGGCAACGCCCGGTTTCAGCGCAACGTAGACCTCGGGGACGCGGCCCCGCTCCGCGTCCATGATCGGGACGACGGCCGCTTCGGCGACCTCGGGGACCGTGAGGCACGCCGACTCGATCTCCTTCGTCCCGAGGCGGTGTCCGGCGACGTTGATCACGTCGTCGACCCGGCCGAGGATGCGTAGGTAGCCGTCCGACGCCCAGACCGCGCCGTCGCCCGCGAAGTACGGCCAGTCGTGCCAGTCGGTGCTCGAGCGGTTCCGGTTGTACTTGCCGTAGTACGTGCGGACGAACCGCTCCGGGTCGCCCCAGATCGTCTGGAAGATCCCCGGCCACGGGTTGCGGATGCAGATGTTCCCGGCGCGGCCGGCGCCGCGGGGGATCTCCTTGCCCTCTTCGTCGTAGATCACCGGATAGATCCCGGGCATCGGTGGTCCGGCGCTACCGGGCTTCATCGGATCGAGCGCCGGCTTCGTCGAACAGAGGAAGCCGCCGGTCTCGGTCTGCCACCAGGTGTCCGTGACGGCCGCTTGGCTCCGGCCGACGGACTCGTAGAACCACCGCCACGTCTCGGGCTCGATCGGCTCGCCGACGGTCGTCATGCACTTGAACGCATACCGGTACTTCTTCGGCTCCTCGGGCCCGAGCTTTCGGAGCGCACGGATCGCGGTCGGGGACGTATGGAAGATGTTGACGCCGAGCCGCTCGGCGATCCGCCACGGTCGCCCCGCGTCGGGGTACGTCGGGACGCCCTCGTACAACACCGAGGTGGCTGCCAGCGCGAGCGGCCCATAGACGATGTAGGAGTGCCCGGTGATCCAGCCGATGTCGGCCATGCACCAGTACACGTCGGTCGGGTGGAGGTCCTGGATGAGGCGGCTCGTTCCCGCCACGTAGGCGAGGTAGCCGCCGGTGCTGTGCTGGCACCCCTTCGGCTTCCCCGTGGAACCGCTGGTGTACATGAGGAACAGCGGCGCCTCGGCCGGCATGGAGACCGGGTCGACCCGCTGCCCCCGGTACCGCTCCAGCACCTCCTCGACTACGAAGTCCCGTCCGTCGACCCGCGGGGTGGAGCTTGCCGAACGGTCCCGGAACCGGCGCCAGATGAGGACCTTCTCGACCGTCGATCCCTCTTCCGCCGCCTTCCGGACCGCGATGTCGGCGTTCGCCTTGTGATCCAGGACCTTGCCACTTCGGTAGTAGCCGTCCATGGTGATGAGGACGCGGCTGCCCGAGTCTACGATACGGGCTCC
>JAJZDF010000049.1 GCA_021828715.1 Thermoplasmata archaeon | reverse complement strand
TCGTCGGAGGCGACCGGCGCCTCGCCGATCGCCCGCCCCGTCGACGGGTCGAAGACGGGGACGAACGTCCCGCCCGCGGGGGGCCGCCCGACGCCGCCGATCCAGAGGGCGCCGCGTCCCAGTTCGGTGTCGCCCGCGCCCATCGCTCCTCCTACGGGTCGCCGTACGTCGTGTAGTGCCACGACTTGCGCGCCTGCCCGGTGAGGTCGATGTAGACGGTCTTCCCGACCGTGTAGTCGGCGAGGGAGTCGGTGCCGAGGTCCTTCCCGAACCCGGAGCGCTTCCGGCCGCCGTGGGGGGTCTCGGAGCCGAGCGGGAGGTGGTCGTTCACCCAGACGTCGCCGACGCGGAGGGCGTGGGCGGCGCGGACCGCGGTCCGAAGGTCGTTCGTCCAGACGCTGCCCGCGAGGCCGTAGTCGACCCCGTTGGCGATCTCGATCGCCTCGTCGAACGTGGAGAACTCGAGGACGCAGAGGACCGGACCGAAGATCTCCTGCTGGGCAATCGCCATCTCGGGCGCGACCCGGTCGAAGACGGTCGGCGCGACGTAGGCGCCGAGGGGGAAATCGGGGGGAGGCTCGGTCGAGCCGAGGAGGAGGCGCGCCCCCTCGGCGGTGCCGCGGCGCACGAAGTCGAGGACGCGCGCCCGGTGCCTCGGGTGGACGAGCGGGCCCAGGTCGGTCGTCCGGGAGAGGGGGTCGCCCAGCCGGATCGTGCGGGCGCGCTCGAGGAGGCGCTCGGTGAACCGCGCGCGGACGGAGGCGTGGACGATCAGCCGCGTCGCCGCGGTGCAGTCCTGCCCGCCGTTCACGAACCCCGCGGCGATCGCCCCCTCGACCGCCGCCTCGAGGTCCGCGTCGGCGAAGACGACGAACGGCGCCTTCCCGCCGAGCTCGAGCTGGAGCCGCTTCACGGTCCCGCTCGCCGCCGCCATGATCTGGCGGCCGGTGGCGGTGTCCCCCGTGAGCGAGACCAGGTCGACGGCGGGGTGGCGGACGAGCTCGTCGCCGACCTCCTCGCCGGGACCGAGGAGGACGTTCAGCGCCCCGGGCGGGAGCCCGGCCTCGTGGAACGCCTTCGCGAGCTCCAGGCTGGTGAGGGGGGTCCAGCGGGCCGGCTTCAGCACCACGGTGTTGCCGGTGACGAGCGCCGGGGCGACCTTCCAGACCGCCATCATCAAGGGGTAGTTCCACGGGGCGATCGAGGCGACGACGCCGACCGGTTCGCGGCGGAAGACCGTCGTCCCGTCGCCGGTGAACTCCCCCGGACTCTTCCCCTCGAGGGTGCGGCCGGCGCCGGCGTAGAAGACCAGGTTGTCGAGGGCGAACGGGAGGTCGGCGTCCGCCGCCTGCTTGATCGTCTTCCCCTGGTTCCGGCTCTCGAGCTCCGCGAGGGCGCCGAGCCGGGCCTGGAGGAGCGCCGCCGTCCGGAGGAACACCTCGCCGCGGGCCTTCGGGCTCCACCGGGGCCACGGGCCCCGGTCGAACGCGCGGCGCGCGGCGTCGACCGCCCGGCGGGCGTCGGCACGGCCCCCGAGCGCGACCTCGGCGATCGTCGAGCCGGTGTCGGGACGGAGGACCGCTTCGGTCGCGCCGGAGGCCGCCGCCTCCGCGTTCCCGTCGATCCACATCCGCTCCGCCATCGTCCGGGGCCCGCTCCTCCGAGGCCCTCACGGGTAAAGACGCTGGCGCGGGGAGGGTCGGGGAGGGGCGCCGCCGCCGCTACGCGAGGTAGTCGCGGGGGAGGGTCTTGAGCTCGGCGAACGTCTCGTGGAGGACGGCGACGAACCGGTCGATCTCCTTCTCCGTGTGGGCGCTCGAGAAGGTGATCCGCTCGTAGTTGTCCGGGTGGATGTAGATCCCCCGGTCGAGCAGCAGCTGGTGGTTCCGGAGGTAGAGGTTCCAGTCGATCTGGAGCGACTCGCGGTAGTTCTGGATCTTCTTCCGGCGGGTGAAGAAGAACTGGAGCATCCCGTTCACCGACTGGCAGAGCACGTTCAGCTTCGCCTCCCGTCCCGCCTCCTCGATCCCACGGTGGAGCCGCTGGGTCAGCCGGTCGAACCGCTGGTAGAGCTCCTCGCCGCCGCGGTGGAGCATCTTGAGGTTCGCCACCGCTCCCGCGAGCGAGAGGTTGTTCGCGAAGTACGTGCCGCCGAAGGAGATCCGCCCGGGCGCGATGAGCTCCATGTACTCCTGCTTCCCCGAGACGGCGGAGATCGGCACCCCGCCGCCGAGCGCCTTCGCCCAGCAGGAGATGTCCGGCTGGACGCCGTAGAGCGCCTGCGCCCCGCCGGAGGCGACCCGGAAGCCGGTGAAGACCTCGTCGAAGATCACGAGGAGCTCGTTCTCGTGCGCGATCTCGATGAGCCGCTTCAGGTAGTCGGGGAGGGGGGCGATGACGCCCGAGTTCGCCATCACCGGCTCCAGGATCACCGCCGCGAGCCGGTCGCGGTAGCGGCGTACCATCCGCTCGAACGACGGGAGCGAGTTGTACTGCGCGACCATCACGTAGTCGGTGACGCCGGGCGGGATGCCGGCGGAGTTCGGGAGCGGCCGCGGGTACTCGTCGAGCCCGGCCACGATCGGCGGCGCCTCCGCGCTGATGAGCGCGTAGTCGTGCTGGCCGTGGTAGTGGCCCTCGAACTTCAGGATCGCGTCCTTTCCGGTGACGGCGCGGGCGATCCGGATCGCGTTCATCGTCGCGTCCGACCCGTTCGAGCAGAACGCGACCCGCTCCGCGGTCGGCACCATCTTCTGGAAGAGCGTGGCGAGCTCGATCTCGAGGGCTGTCGGGGCGGCGAAGTGGAGCCCGAGCTCCGCCCGCTCCTGGAGCGCCTTGACCTGCTCGCGGGGGGCGTGCCCGTTGATGAGGCAGCCGTAGGCGAGGTTGAAGTCGAGGTACTCGTTCCCGTCCTCGTCCCAGATCCGGGCCCCCTTCCCCGCGGCGATGAACGGGGGGCACGGGTCGTACGAGGCGACCCGGATCAGCGAGCTCGAGGAGTTCGGGATGTGCCGCTTGCCTTCCTCGAAGAGGCGGGCGCTCTTCTTCAGTTTCGGGACGAGCCGCGCAATCGTGATCGGGAGCGGCGCCGCCTCCGGGTCGGAGGGGGTCGGGGGCGGCGCCACCGGGACGACCTCCTTCGGCTCCCGCTCCCGGAGCTCCTTCTCCTTCGGCTCCCCCTTATCGCGGGGGGCCCCCGGCTCGGGGGCGGTCGCCGGAACGGCCGGGGCCGGGCGGGGTTCGGTCTCCCCACCGCTCGAACGGGCGGGGTTCAGACGGTCGACCCGGGAGGCGCGGTCGCGACCGGCCTCGGGCTCCGTCGAGCCGGGAGGGGGGGCGGGTTCCATCTCCGCCATAGATACCTCATCGGGTGCGACCGTTGCGAGCCGATGAACGATATATATAGATGGCTCGGAAGCCGAATCGGCCCCGCACCCCCCGCCGTCCCCCACCCGAGGGGTTTTCGGGGGGGGGGGCGCCGCCGAGGCGCTACGGCCCGGCCCAAGCCGGTAGCGGAGGTTCGGGGGGCTCGATCGACGTCTCGATCCCGCGCCGGCGCAGCGCGGCGCGGAACGGCCCGGCCGGGATGCACCGCTCGGGCGGCACGACGCCGCGCGCATCGACCTCCCCGCGGGCGATCATCTCGGCCCCGATCGCCCCCGCCGCCCCCACCGCATACTCGGTCGCCGAAAGGCGCCACTCCGGCTTCGGCGGGAAGCGGGCCCGGGCGTGCCGTACGACCGGCCGCCCGTCGGCGGAGCCGGTGACCTCGATGTCGCAGATCTCCCAGTCCCGGATCTCCACCCCCTCGGGGACCCCGAGGAGCCCCTCCCGGCGCAGGAGGGCGAGCGTGAACTCCCGCGGGACGACCGGGCGGCCGCCGACCTCGACCGGACGTTCCGAGCCGAGCCCGAGCTGGGCCATCGTCCGGAGCACCTCGATGCCGGGGCCCCCCTCCTTCCACTCGCACCGCCCGAGCCCCTTCTCCCGCAAGCTGTCGGGGAGCGTCGCGGCCTCGGAGTGGAGGGTGCGGTACACGCGGGTCCGCCCGACCGGCGGCGGGAAGTCGTACTCCTCGGCCCCGCTGAGCGCCGGACGGTCCCGGTAGGCGCCCTCCTCGAAGACGACCGCGGGGAGCACCATCTCGTCGAGGAAGGTGCTCGGCGACCACGTGAAGAGGATCTCCGGGCCGTGCTCCGTGAGATCGCGCCATCCGTCCCGGATCACGACCGAGTCGACCCGCTCCAGGTCGGCGGCCGCCGCCATCGCGAGGATGTTCGACACCCCGGGCACCTGGCCGAGCCCCGGAACGGCGAGCAGGCCGGCCGCACGGAACCGGCGGTCGAGGGCGAGCTGGCGCCGCGTCATGTGGAAGAGCCCGCCGAAGTCGAGGTACGGTACGTTCGCCTCGAGGGCAGCCTCCATCACCGCGAGGTGGAACGAGTACTGGACGGCGTTCACGCAGATGTCGCTGCCCCGGAGGAGCGCGACGACCCCCGTCGGGTCCCGGACGTCGACCGAGGCGGCCCGGGCGCGGGGGCCGGCGGCGCGGGCCGACGCCGACGCGGCTCCCGGGTCTACGTCGGCGACGACGACCTCGTCGAACGACCCGGAGCCGGCCAGATCCCGGACCGCGGCCCGCCCGGTGAGGCCTCCGCCGCCGAGGACCACCGCCTTCATCGGATTTTCCGTCCCCGCGGCGCGCCGCCCGGTCACTCCTTCCGCCGCGCCCGCGGGGCGGCGGCACGCGGGGCGGTGGCCCGCGCGGTCTGCGCCTTCGCCGGACGTCGGCCGCTCCTCGCCTTCGAAGGGGCCCCGACCTTCGCCACCTTCGCCGGGGCCGGCGGAGCCGCGGGGGCGGCCGGGGCCGTCGGGGGGGCCCCCCGGCCGTCCGCGGGCGCCGCGGCGGTCCGGTTCCACAGGTCCCGGAACGTCTCGAAGTGGCGGAGGAACGGGTCGTTCCGCCGCAGATCCTCGAGCTCCCCGAGGGCGATCTCGAGCAGCGCCTTCGCGGTCTTCTGGCCGGCGGCGGCCTGGACGAGGTAGACGCAGAGTACCTGGTAATGGGGGAGGACGTAGGCGTCGGTCCTCGGGGTGCTCATGTCCCCCTTGCGCGGCCGGTAGATCCGCTCGATCGGGACCGCCGCCGCGATCGCCTTGCGGTGGGAGAAGCCGAAGTACCGCCCCGGCCCCAGGATCCGGGTCACCTCCCGGACGTTGCCGCGCAGGCTGTTGGTGAGGCGGTCGCACTCGTGCCAGAGCCACAGCCCGAACCCGTAGTCCCCGTCGGCGTACGCCGACCAGGCGGCGTCGTAGAGCAGCCGCTCCCGCTCCTCGACGGACGCCTCCTCGGGAAGGCCGGCCCTCCAGTCGGCGATCAGCAGGTCGACCCGCATCGACGGGGAGAAGTCGCGCATCGGCGGCACGTCGGACGGTCCCGGCACGGCCGCCCGAGCGCCGTCGAGGGTTAGACGGTTGTGGGCCGGGCGGCCCGGTCGAAGACGGGACGGCCCCCAACCCACGTCGATTCGACGGCGGCCGCCCCTCGCCGGATCGCGTCGGCCAGATCGGCCGCGTGGAGGACGACCAGGTCGGCCCGCGCCGGAGGCTCGAGGTAGCCCAGGTCGACCTCCCGGAAGGCCCGTCCCGCGCCGCGGGTGAACAGGTCGAACGCCCGCTCGGGGGAGAGCGCCTCGTCGGGAGCCGGGTTCCCCGACCGGCCGTCCGGGCCCGTCCGTTCGACGGCGCTTTGGAGGCCGCGCCAGGGATCGGGGGGGTCGTACGGCGCATCGGTCGACCCGGCGAGGGGGACGCCGGCCCGG
>JAJZDF010000048.1 GCA_021828715.1 Thermoplasmata archaeon | reverse complement strand
GGCCGAAGCGGGCGCCGAGCCGCTCGAGATGCTCCGGGAGCATCCCCCGACGCTGCTCGTCGTGGATCTGAACCTCACCGAGGGGAGCGCCACCGCGCTCCTCCAGGAGGTCCGGGGATTCGCGCCGACCGTCCGTACGATCCTGGTCGCCCCCGCGTCGCGGCCCCTGCCGCCCCGGCCGGAGCCGTACGCCGACGTCCTGCTGCTGCGTCCGTTCCGCATCCGGCAGTTCGCGGAGGCGCTGGTCGCCCCGGCGGTCGGACCCGCGCCGGACGTGGCGTAGACCCTCGGCCGCGAAGGGGCCGCTGCGCCCTCGGCGAGAGTTCCTGTCGCCCCCGTCTTGCGGAGGCGTCCGTGACCTTCGCAGGGCCCGCCGGCCTCCGCGTGCCCGAGGGGGGGCGCATTCCGAGGGGCTCGCCGGTGCGGCCGGACCGGAGGCGACGTCCGACCGCATCGATGCGGTTTCTCGCCCGCGGCGGACGTCCGGTGATCGGGCGCCGGGAGCGAAGCGATCGGAGATCGACCGACCCTCACGGCAGGGTCAGGCGGTCCCCCGGGTGCACCGGCGGCCGGGCGTTCCAACGCGCCGGTACGGGTGGCGGAGCCTCCGGGGGCGATTGTAAGGCCAGCCCGGCCTTCACACCGACTCCCAGCTCCGCCACCGCCCTGCGATTCGCCATCGCCTGCGTGACCCGGAGCGCCGGCGGTGCGTCCGGGCGGCCGTCTCCGGGGACGAGGCGGAGCGTGACGGGGGGTCGGACGGTGCCGCTCTCCGCCATGCCGGTCGCGATCCAGCCGAATCCGAGGATTCGATAGCATTTGTCGACACGGAATGTCACCGCTCCCTCCGGGCCGCTCGGAAGCGGGCTGGCGGACAGGGGGAGGGGTGCGGGAGCGGAGAGGGGCGGTTCAGCCGGCGGTTTGCCCCGGCCCCAGCCCCACGGCATCGGCCGGGGGAGAGCCGGGCGGCCCCATTAGGACGCCCGGGCCGCGGCGGCGGTCGGGGACCCGTCCGTCCGCTCCACCGCTAAAGGGGGCGGCGCGATGACCGACGGGATGGCGTCGACCGCGGGGATCTCGGTCCTTACCGTCACCCACGATCGGCCCGAGCGCGTCCGGAGGCTTCTCGCCAGCCTCGAGCGGGCGGCGGGCGGCCGGATCGCGCAGCTCCTCATCGTCGACGATTCCGCCTCGGCGCCCGACTACGCCTCCGAGTTCCCCGCGCTTCCACTCGAGCACGTGCGCCTGCCCGTGCGGCAGTTCATCAGTCGGGCGAAGAACGTCGGGCTCGCGAAGGTGCGGAACGACCTCGTCCTGTTCATCGACGACGACAACGTGGTCGGACCCGAAAGCTTCGCTCGCGCCGTGCCGTACCTCCGCGGCGACCCCCGTCTCGGCGCGATCCTGCCCGCGGTGTTGTACGCCCGGCGCCCCGATCTCGTCTGGGTCTATGCGACGCCGTTCCGCCCCGGCCGGTGGGGCTTCGAGCTCGTCGGCCGGGACCGGCCCCGCTCCGCCGAGCTCGAAGGTCGGTTCCTGCCGACGGACGCGCTGCCGAACGCCGCCTTCGTCCGGACCTCGGCCGCCCGCGCGGTCGGAGGATTCGACGAGAGCCTTCCGGTGAACAGCTCGGCCGAGTTCTGCCGGGCCCTGAAGTCCGCCGGATGGGAGGTACGGGCCGACACCGGGAGCTTCGTCTACCACGATGTCGAGCCGCCCGGGACCCCGGGGTACTGGGCCGCCCACGCGAGCGACCGGGCGCGGGTCTACTACGAGATGCGGGACTGGTTCGTCTTCCAGCGCCGGCTCCGGGCCGGCGAGCGCGCGGTGCGCTGGCGGGCGCTCGCGCACGCCCTCCCGTTCGTGGCGACGACCGAACTCGCCTACTGGATCCGCCCGGGGACCGACCGCGGCGGGCTCACCGTGAGCCTGCTCCGGGGCGTTGCGGCGGGCCTCGGCCGGTTGCCGGGGCGGGCCGGGGCATCCGCACCCGCCCCTCCCGAAGCGGCCCGCAGGTGAGGCGGCGGCGTAGCGGGACGCGTCCGCGCTACGGGCGGCGACCGGATCCCGGATCGGGGGCGCGGGATCCGGGGAGGAGCGAACGGTCGGACCGCCGCCCGAAGTGCCGGCGCCCGGGGGCGCGCCGCTCGACCGTTCGGCCCGAAGAGGATCGGGCGCCGGTTCCCGGTCGGGCGATCGGGCGGTTCGGCCGCCGGGGCGGCCCTCAACGACCCCCGGGGAGGGGGACGTCGGTGCGCCGGAGCTCGAGGAGCACCCATTCGCTCAGCGCCGGCAGCGCCGGCGTCAGACGGCGGTCGACCCGTCGGGCGAGCGACCATGCCCTCCGGCCGAACCGCTCGAGGAGGCGCGGGCTCGCGAACGGAGGGGCGAGGGCGGAGAGCGGGACCACCTCGTGGAGGACGAAGTACGGCGCCCACGCCCGCGCATATTCCCGCGGAGTCCACACGTAGAGGTCGAGGGGGTACCGGATCCCCTCCGCCCGGATCGGTTGGCGCTGCCGGGCCCGGATCGCGCGCCAGTTCCCCTGGCCGGCCTCGTAGAGGAGCGGCGCGATCCCCCACCGGTTGAGGAGCCCGACGAGCGCCGGGGCACCGGGCCCGAGGAGGCGGGCGAGTCCGCGGGCGACGGCCGTCGGATCCGGCGTGAGGTTCGGGGCCCCGAACGTCGACCAGGCGCCGGCGTAATGCCCCGGGGCCACGTCCGATAGATCGTCCGCGAGCGTGGCCAGCCCGCCGCTCCGGACGGCGACCCGGTCGGAGAGCCCCTCGGCAGCGACCCGCTCCCGGAGCACGCGCTGCATCTCTCCCGAGAGATCGACGGCGGTCACCCGATGGCCCGCCCGCGCGAGCGGGATCGTCTCGAGTCCCGGCCCCGGCCCGATCTCGAGAAGCGGGTCGCGGCCGGCCAGACGGGGGAGCAGTTCCGCGAGGGCGCGGGCCTTGAGGTAGCGCTCGAACGGGTTGCCCTCGACCGCGCCCCGATAGCCGGGGGCGCTCGCGTCGAACTCCCGACGGAGCGATTCCTCACGGGCCGGTTCCACGACCGTGTCGACCGACCGCTCCTCCCCCTCGTCGGATCGCCTCCGGCCGGGCATGGAGAGCCGCGCCCCTCCCGACCGACGGGGGGTCGGAGCGTTGACAACCGTGAAAGAGGAGGGAGGCACGTACGGCTCCGGGCCGTCGTCCACGTACCGTCGCCGGACCGCCGGTCCGGACGGGGGAGGGGCCCGGGTCCGAGCGGCGTCGTACCCCCCAACGGTCGCTCCGCGGGCGGGCGAGATCGTCACCCCCCATCGGGGGGGGATCGCAGGCCCGACCGCTCGCCCCGGCGAGCACCCGGGCGGTCGCGAGCGGGGAAGGGAGCCGGGCCCGCCGGGGATCGCCGACCGGGGAGGCACCGTCCGGTCGGCCGGGGCAAGCCCGGTCCGACCGCCTCGGACATCGCCGGAGGAGGCCGGCGGGGTAGATAGGGGGAGCGGGACGCCGGGAGAGCGCCGATCCCCGCGACCGGTCGCCTCTGCCCGAGGCGCCACGTCCCGTACGCCCGGGCCGGCGCATCGGACGCGACGCCCGGCCGGGCCGCGCCGGCGACCGGGCCGCCGCCTAGCGGAGTCGAAACCGTTCGAGGGCCGCCTCTTCCTCGAAGTGCAGGGAGGCCGGCACGACGACCACGTGGAGTGGCGCTCCGAAGTCGGCCGCGGCGAGGCGCCCGAGCGGCCCGAACCAGCCGGCGGCGTCGTCGCGGCCGACCCGCGCCGCGACGGCGACGGGCAGGTCGGGAGAGAACGGGGCGCCGGCCGCCGCCAGGGTCTCCAGCGCCGCCCCCGCCGTGAGGTAGCGTCCCTCCTCCGGGCGGAGGTCGAGCAGGAGGAGGGTGTGGAGGTCCCGCGCGCGGTTCTCCGCGATCTGCTCGAACGGGGAACGGGGCGCGAACCCGGGCGCCGGGAACGGCAGCGACACGGTGCGGCCGAACCGGTAATGCTGCAGGCCGAGGTAGCCGGCGGCGGCGGAGAGGATCGTCGCGTTCGGGACGTACTGCCAGGAGTGCCCGGCCCGCTCCGCGGAGATCCGCAGGGCGACGTGGGTCGTCGCCGCGAACGGGTCGCCGACGACCAGCAGCGCGACGCGCGGATGCACCGCGAGCGCCCGGAGCAGCGGCCGTTCCGACTCGAGGGCGGGGCGGTCGAGCCGCTCGACCGGCCGGCCGAGCCGGCGCGCGAGCCGGTCGAGGGTACCGGGCGGAGCGGTCGCGGTGTACTCCTCCGCGAAGAGGCGGTCGCACCGCCCGAGCACCTCGAGCGCCCGCTCCGACAGCGACCGCTCGTCCCCGAGCCCGAGGCCGACGAACCAGAGCTCGCCCACGTCCGGCCTCCGATCAGACCCGGAGGGCGACGACCGGGCACGGGGCCGCCCGGAACAGCTCCTCGAGGAACCGCCGGGTCAGGAACGGTCCCTCCACGTCCTCCTCCTCGCCGCCGACGACGAGGAGCCCGAACCGTTCGCGATGCGCGGCGGCGACGATCGCCTCGGCGAGGTGGCGCCGGCGGCCGAGGAGTCCGGTCGACAGGATCGACCGCTTCGCCCCGCGTCCGTCCGCCCGGCCCCGGCCCTCCGCCCGCGGGCCGTCCGGGCCGTCCCCGCGGTCGGAGATCTCGAGGGGGAGTACGGGGACCCCGCCGTGCCGGGCCGACAGCTCCTGGGCCAGCCGGAGGGCCCGGGGCGCGGCCGGCGCGCGGAACGCCGGGACCAGGATCCGCGGCACCCGCTCGCCGGCGAGCGCGAGGCGGTTCAGGATGAGGACGTCGCAGGGCGCGTGGTGGAGGACCCCGCTGATCGTGTGCCCCACGAACGGGTTGCGGCTGCGCCGGTCGCCGCGGAGGGTCATCGCGATCGCCTCCACCCCGGCCGTCTCGGCGCTCTCGAGGATCTCCCCGGGGACGTCCGCCGCGGCCTTCACCTCGGGCTCGACCCGCACGTCCAGCGCGGCGCCCGCCTCGTGGGCCGGGACGACGATATTGACCGACGCGCGCCACTCCCGGGCGACCTGGGGCATGGTCGTGGTCGGGATGACGTGGAGGAGACGGAGCTCCCCGTCCGTGTCGAGAAGGTTCGCCGCGAACCGGATCAGCGGCTCGACCTCCGACGCGACCTGGACCGGCAGCAGGATCCGCTTGTACATCCGGGTGTCACCGCCCTTCGAGCGGCAGCAAGGCGAGGTCGAGCTCGAGAATGTTGACGTACGCCGGGCTGAGGTCCGGGGCGAACGCGGGCGTGACGTGGGCGTTCACGAGGTCGAGCAGGATCGTCTCGGAGAGGTTCGAGGCGTGGGCGACCCGCGGGATCTGCACGAGGACCGCCTCGGGAGTGAGCGCCGGATCGATCGCCGACGCCGACGGGGAGACGAGCCAGAACGGCACGGAAGCGTTCACCGTGAAGTTCCCATACTCGGCCATGTACGATAGGGTTTCGTTCACCAGCGCCGGGTCGCTGGGACCGGGCGCCGCCGGAGTGCCGTTGAACATATTGTAGTCGGCGAGGGACGGCCGTTCCCAGAAGAGGTACGGCGCGCTCAGGTTCTGGGCGACGAGGGCGGAGCCGGCGACCGTGCCGTTCGGGTAGTAGAGGAGCGAGCCGTTCGCCGCCGACGGGTCGAGCGCCTGGGCGACGGCCGTGACGACGACCGGGTAGCCGAGGCCCACCACGAGGAGGGAGAGGACGAGGAGGACGGCCGCGGCGCGGACGTGCTCGCCCGCGGAGTGCGCCGGCCGGATGACCTCGGGTAGGTGCGGCGCTCCGGAGCGCCGAGGCGCGGCGGAGGCGGGCGG
>JAJZDF010000047.1 GCA_021828715.1 Thermoplasmata archaeon | reverse complement strand
TCCGATCTGGTGACGCGCCAGCGGGCGAACGGGCCGACCCGCCCGTCCGGCGCCCCTTCGATGACCCCGTACCTCCGGGCGTCGGCGACCTGACGGACGAGGAGGACCGCGTCGAGGTCCTCGGCCTCCCGCAGGGCGACCATCCGGCGGAGCGCTTCGCCGCGGTGGCGCTCCAGGAGCACTCCGTCGCCGGCATGCAGGAGGAACGGGTGGGGACCGACGGCCGCCTCGGCGCGGAGGACCGCGTCGCCGAATCCGCGCGGGTGCGGCTGGGAGACGAAGCCGAAGTGGAGCCCCGCCAGGGTCCGGTAGAACTCCCGGGTCTCCACCAGCCGGTCGGGGGTCCGACGATGGCGGACGAGAAACTCCCGGTCGACGCTGAAATAGCTCTGGACGGCCCCGGCGTCCTTCGGCCGGACGACGAGCGTGATCTGGTTCGCCCCTGCGGCGACCAGGCACTCGACGACCAGGTGGGCGACCGGCTTCAGGACCGGCTCGCCCGCGCTTCCCCGATCGTACAGCGGCAGGAACTCCTTCCGGAGTCCCCGGCTCCACGGGAGCATCCGGGTCCCTTCGCCGGCGAGCGTGACGACCGCATGCATGGCGGGCCGCCCCTACGCCGTCGGGTCGGTCGGACCCGCGGAAACGGCGGTCGGGGCCGACGTCGGGGTCGTACCGGGCGCCGGTCCGGCCGGCTCCGGGGGTACGGACGGCGGGAGCCCCCGCGGGTCGGCGGGTTGGCGGGCGCGGAGAAGCCCGTGGCTGTCCGGCAGCCGCCAGTTGACGGTCGGGGCGACGACATGGCGACGGGCGACCAGGCGTCGACGCCACCGGAGGAGGTCGTGAAAGATCTCCCGGATCACGTCGTCGAGCTCCCGGGTACGCCGGTAGCCGAGCGCGGGCAGTCGTTCGTGGAGGGGCTGGTAGTAGTGCTGCTCCGCCTCGACGCGCGGGTCGGGCGGATGTTCGATCGTGGGCCGGAGGCCGAGCTCGGTCGCGATCCGGGCGACCCGCTCGGCGAGCTCGTTCACGGAATAGGCGGCGTCGAACTGGTTGAAGACCCGGTACTCCCCGGGCGCCGCCGGATTCTCGAGCGCCAGCCGCAGCGACTGCATCGAATCCTCGAGCGCGATGAAGCCCCGGCGCTGCTCTCCCTTCCCGTACGGCGTGAGCGGCACTCCGAGGACCGCCTGGGCGATGAAGCGGTTGAGGGCGGTCCCCCACGTCTCGTCGAAGTCGAAACGGGTCACGAGACGGTCGTCGGTGATCTCGGGGGTCCGGACCCCGTAGAGGACCCCCTGCATCACGTCGGTCGCCCGAAGGCGGAAAACCTTCGCCGCGAACATGACGTCCCCCGAGTCGAAGACCTTGCTCCAGTGGTACCACGACCCCGCCTGGCGGGGGAACGGCAGCAGGTCCTTGCGGCCGCGGAACTCGACCTCGAAGTACCCTTCGGGGATGTCGACGTTCGGGGTCCCGTATTCGCCCATCGTCCCCATCTTCACGAGGTGGGCGTCCGGGACGATCTCCTTGATCCCATACAGGAGGTGGAGGGTGCCCGTGAGGTTCTCGACCTGCGTCGCGACGGCGTGATGCACGTCGATCATCGAGTACGGGGCCGACCGTTGCTCGGCGAGGTGGACGATCGCCTCCGGACGCTCCGTCTCGAGGACCGAGCGGACGAACGACCAGTTCCCGAGGTCGCCCCGGTAGAAGCGGAGCTCCCGGCCCAGCACCTCCCGGACGGCGGCGAGTCGGCGGGCGACGGACGGGATCGGGGTCGCCGACCAACTCCCGACCTCCTTCACCCGGCGGCGGGTGACGAGATTGTCGACGCCGGCGACGTCGTGTCCCCGCGCGAGGAGATGGAGGGCGAGCGGCCACCCCGAGTAGCCGTCGACCCCCGTGATGAGGACCTTCATCGTCCCCCCGGACCGGGGCTCCGGGCATATTAAGGCGACCGGTCGTCGGAGCCGGGGAGCGTCCGAAGGAGCCCAAAGCAGATGAGGTGGAAGCCCTCTCGCGCCGCACGGGATCCGATGGCGACGACCGGAGTGGCCGTGGTCGACACCCGCGAGGAATCCCTGACCGGCGCCATGATGGTCGTGGGGTTCCCGACGCACGGGCTGGTCGGCTCGGTGGCGGCGTCGTACCTCGTCCGCGCCCTCGACATGGAGCCGATCGCCTACGTGACGTGCGAGGCGTTCCCCCCCACGGTCGTCATGGAGGAGGGGCTCGTCAGTGCCCCGGTCCGCCTGTACGCGAGCAAGCTCGTCTGCGGCGTGGACCGATCCTGCGACCAGCTCGTCGTGACCCTCGCCGACATCCAACCGCCGGTCGATCTCCTGAACTGCCTCGCCCGCGTCCTGCTCGACTGGGCGGAGGCGAAGGGGGTCCACCTCGTCGTGGCCCTCGAGGGCCAGCCGCTCGAGGGGGAGGTCGGGAGCGACGCCCGGATCGTCGCGATGGCGAACCGCGCCGCCGCCCCCCTCCTCGAGAAGTACCGCTTCCCGGCGGCGAACGGGGTCGTCACCGGGTTGGCGGGCGGCCTGCTGCTCGGCGCGATCGAACGGACGACCCCGGTCCTGTGCCTGGTCGCCCAGGCGCACAAGGATTACCCGGATGCCCGCGCGGCGGCGAAGCTCATCGAGACGGTGAACCCCCTCGTCCCGCTCCTCTCCCTGGACACGAAGCCGCTCCGGGAGAAGGCGAAGCAGATCGAGGCGGAGGTCCGCGCGAACCTCCGCCAAACGAAGCAGTCGATGGCCACGATGCGGGATGCCACACCGGCCGGGGCGGGTGAGATGTATCGCTGATTCTGCGCCCGGCCCCGCGCTCGTCCCGTCCGACCTCCCCGACCCCGGAGTCTCCCTCCGCGGCTTCCGCGCCACCGACGTCCCGTTCGTCGCCGCGATCGTCGCCGACGCGTTGCACGAACACTACGACCCGAGCCTCTACCACTCCCTGAGCGCCGAGTGGCCCGACGGCTTCCTCGTCGCGGTCGACCCGCGGGATATCCCCCTCGCGTTCCTCCTCGGGGTCTGCCAGGTCCCCCGGGAGGCGCGCATCCTGATGTTCGCCGTCGACCGCCCGTGGCGGACCCGGGGCATCGGCCACCGGCTGATGTCCACGTTCCTTCAGCGATGCCGCGACCGCGGCTATCGCCGGGTCACGCTCGAGGTCCGCGTCTCCAACGCGACCGCGATCCGGTTCTATACCCGGTTCGAGTACTCCGTGGTCGACCTCCTCCGGGGGTACTACTCGGACGGGGAGAACGGCTACCAGATGGCCCGTCCCCTCCCGTAGGCGGGGGTCGGGCGATACGGAGGGGCTAAGACCCCCGCGTCGGATGGGCCGTCCATGCCTACCGGATGGCCGACCGTCGGCGACGTGATGTCGACCCGCCCCGTTACGATCCCGCTGGAGGCCCCGATCTCGCAGGCCCTCGGGATCATGCGCGCCCGGGGGTACCATGAGGTGCCGGTCGTCGACGGCCGCCGATTCGCGGGGATGATCACCTTCGAGTCCCTGGCCCGACGGGTGAGCCGGGCCGCGACCTCGAAGGTCTCGGGCCTCCTCACGACCGCCCCGCTCATCACGGTCAACCTCACGCTGCCCGAGGTCGCCGAGACGCTGCTCGGCAGCGGCTTGCGCGCGGCCCCGGTGCTCGGCAAGAAGGGCGAGCTCCTCGGGATTGTCTCGCGTACCGATCTCGTCGCCGCGCTCGCCAAGAGCCCCGGCCTCCCGCGGGAGCCGGTCGGCCGGCTCGGTTCCCCGGCGACCGTCCTCCTCCGCGAGGACGACACGGTCCGCCACCTTCAGGCGCAGTTCCGGACCCTGGAGGAACACCCGCTGCCGGTCGTCGACCGGAAGGGCCGGCTCGTCGGTGCGGTCGGGGTCGCGGACCTGGCGTCGGTCCTCTGGCGGCCGGATTCCGGCGGGAAGCGCGACCTCCCCCAGACCACGCGGGCGCTCGATGTCCGCGTCGATTCGTTCATGCGGAGCCCGGCCGTCACGATCGGGGAGGATGCCGATGCGGTCGAGGCCGCCGTCCGGATGACCCGGGCGGGAGTCTCCAGCGTCTTCGTGGTCGACCGGGACCGCCCGACGCGGATCGTCGGGCAGGCCGATCTGCTCGGCCTCGTCGTCGGCGCCGCCCGCGCCCAACGCGCGAGCGGGGGCATCGAGGACTGCTACGTCGAGATCACGGGCCTCCGGGGGTCGAGCGACCCCGCCCTCCTCGCCGACATCGACCACCTGGTCGCCCAGGGGTTGAAGCGGATCGCGCGGCACGCCCGCCCGATCGTCTTCAGCCTTCACCTGAGCCCCCACTCGACCCATCGGACCGCCGACATCACCGTCGAGGGCCGCCTTCACACGGACCTCGGCATCGTCTTCGCCTCCCAGACCGGCTGGAACCTGATGGCGGCCGTCTCCGCGATCCTCGAGGAGCTCGCCGGCCAGCTCCGGCGGGAGACCGAGAACCGGCGCCAGCAATCCCGCCGGCGGCGCCGCGGCGTCGACGACCAGGAGAGCGCCGACCCCGAGCTCGAGCGGCGGATCCGCGCCGCCACGACGGACGAGGCGTAGGAGCGGCCGATGATCCCCGGCGGACCCCGCAACCAGCGCCAGATGGAGCTGATGATGCGGCGCATGGGGATGCGCAGCGAGGCGATCGACGGGGTCGAGGAGGTCGTCCTCAGGACCCGCACCCAGGAGCACGTCTTCCAGCGACCGGACGTGACCGTGGTGACGGTGCAGGGGATCACGACCTACCAGGTCGTCGGCACCCCGACCGTCCGCCCGCGGGGGACGACCCCCGCGCCGGCGCCGTCCGGCGGGACCAGCGCCCCGGCCGGCCCTCCCGAAGAGGACGTCCAGCTCGTGATGGATCAGGCCCAGGTCGACCGGCCGACGGCGGTCGAGGCGCTCTTCCGGGCCCGCGGCGCCCCGGCCGAGGCGATCATGCAGCTGCTGACCCGCGGCAAGTAGGCGGTCGCCGTGGCCGCCGGGACGTCCGACGAGCCCGACCCCTCCGAACCGGTCGCCCGGGAGTGCGTCGAGGGTTACCTCTACGCCGGGCCACCCCTCCGGGTCCTCCTCTTCCGTCGTCCGCCCTCGCGCGGGTCGATATGGGTCCCGATCAGCGGGAAGGTCGAGCCGGACGACGCCGACCTTTACGCCGCGCTCCGGCGCGAGCTGCGCGAGGAGACGGGGCTGCTCGAGCCGATGGCGGTCGACTCCCTCGACTGGCAGGTGCGGTTCCGGGCCGACAACGGCGAGGTCTGGCGGCTCCACGCCTTCGCGGTCCGGGTCCCCGTCGGGTTCGTTCCGCGGCTGAGCGCCGAGCACGTCGACTCGGAGTGGCTCCCGCCCGAGGAGGCGGGGCCCCGGCTGCACTACCCGGACAACCGGGCGGCGCTCGCCCGGCTCCCCCGCCGCATCCCAAACCTTTAGCGGCGGCCGCCGGTCGGAGCGGCTCCGCGCATGACCGAGGGGAACGACGGGACGGCGGTCTTCGCCACGGTCGGCCCGGAGCTGTTCGCGGCCGTCCGCGCGGCGCGACCGGCCCGCGTAGTCCTCCAGGTCCCCGCGGGACTCGTCCGGGGAGCGCACGAGCTCGCGGAGCGCCTGCGCGCGGAGGGCGGGGCCCCGGTGATCCTCGCCGCGCGGCCGTGCTTCGGGGCGTGCGACTTCCCGTCCCCCGACGAGGCGCCTCGGGCCGACCTCGCCGTGGTGCTCGGCCACGCGCCGATCCCGAACGTGCCGCTCCCGCGGCGGACGTTCTTCGTCGAGATGCGGGAGCCGGGAGGAGATCCGGAGCTCCTCGCCGGCACGGTCGCCTCCGCCCGGGTCCCGAAGCGACTCGGGC
>JAJZDF010000046.1 GCA_021828715.1 Thermoplasmata archaeon | reverse complement strand
ATCTTGAACAACTTCGTCGTCTGCTTGTTCGCGATCATCGTGCCGACCGTCGCCCGGCGCTCGGTCGCGAGCACGACGCCGTCCTTCGCGACGATCCCAATCGTGGTCGTGCCCTTGAGGAGCTGTCCCTCGTCGAGGGTCCCGATCTGCGCCTGCATGCTTGGATCTCCCCCCGAGAGAGGAGGCGAGCAGCGGACCTGCCCCCGCTATATAACGGCTCACGCGATGATTACGTCCCGGCCACTCGGGAACCCGGAACGACCCCCGCGGGGGCGCGGCCGCCGCGACGGGACGCGACACGCATTAAACCCCCGGTGGGGTCGGGGCCCGGATCATGCAGCAGCACGAGGTCGTGGTCGTCGGGGCCGGGCTCGCGGGCCAGCGGGCGGCCCTCGCGGCGATCGAGGCCGGGCGCGAGGTCGCGATCGTCTCGAAGCTCCATCCCCTGCGCTCGCACTCGGGGGCGGCGCAGGGGGGGATCAACGCCGCGCTCGGGAAGGAGGATTCCGTCGACACCCACATCTACGACACGGTGAAAGGGTCCGACTATCTCGGCGACCAGGACGCGATCGAGCTGTTCTGCCGGGAGGCCGGCCCGACCGTCGTCGAGATGGAGCACTTCGGCACGATCTTCTCGCGCGGGCCCGACGGCTCCCTCGCCCGCCGGGCGTTCGGCGGCGCCGGATTCCCGCGGACGATCTACGCGGCGGACCGTACCGGTCTCGCGCTCCTCCAGGCGCTCTGGGAGCACCTCGGCACCTCGCGCTTCACGCTGTACGAGGAGTGGGAGCTCACCCACCTCGTCGTCCGCGAGGGACGCGTCCACGGGATCGTCGCCTACGACCGGAAGACCGGGACGTTCGACCAGATCGCGGCGAAGGCGGTCGTCCTCGCGACCGGCCCGTTCGGCCGGGTCTACGGCCGAACGACCAACGCCCACAGCTGCACGGGCGACGGCGTCGCGGTGGCGTACGGCGCCGGCGCGGCGCTCAAGGACCTCGAGTTCGTCCAGTTCCACCCGACCGCACTCATGGAGAGTGCGATCCTGATCACCGAGGGGGCCCGCGGGGAGGGCGGGATCCTCAAGAACGGGAACGGGGAGCGGTTCATGGGAAAGTACGCCCCCCACGTCTTCGATCTCGCCTCCCGCGACGTCGTCTCGCGCGCCATCGTGACCGAGGTACGGGAAGGGCGGGGCTTCCCCGGCGGCTATGTCCACCTCGAGCTCATGCACCTCGGCCGGGAGAAGGTCGAGAGCCGGCTCCAGGAGATCTGCGACTACGCGCGGGTCTACGCGGGGGTCGACCCGGTCGTCGAGCCGATCCCGGTCTACCCGGCCCAGCATTACATGATGGGAGGGATCGGGACCGACGCCCACGGGGCGACGAACGTCCGCGGGCTCTTTGCCGCCGGCGAGGCGGCGTGCGTGTCGATCCACGGCGCCAACCGGCTCGGCGGCAACTCCCTCCTCGAGACGCTGGTCTTCGGCAAGCAGGCCGGGACCGCCGCCGCCGCCTACGCTGCCTCCGCGGCCCCGCCCGAGCTCCACGCGGCGGAGCTCGACGGCTTCACCGCGCCGTTCCGCGCCTGGTCCTCCCGCACGGACGGCGAGGACCCGTCGCGCCTGCGGACCGAGATGCAGGAGGTCATGGACCGGTACGTCGGGATCTACCGGAACGAGGCCGACCTCCTCGAGGGGGTCCGCCGGATCCGCGGGCTCCGGGCGCGATTCGAGAACGTGCGGGTCGTCGACCGCTCCCGAGTCTACAACATGAACCTGGCCGACGCGATCGAGGTCGGCCACATGCTGACCCTCGCCGAGGTGATCGTGGTCGGCGCCTACGCCCGGACGGAGAGCCGGGGCGCGCACGCGCGGACGGACTACCCGAAGCGCGATGACGCCCAGTGGATGAAGCACACGATGGCGACCCGGGGACCGAACGGCCCCCAGCTTTCCTACGCGGCGGTCGCCTACACGCGGTGGGAGCCGAAGGAGCGGGTGTACTGATGGCGAACTCGACGGTCCGCGCGACGTTCGATGTCTACCGGTACGATCCGGCGCACGACGCGGCCCCGCGCTACCAGCGGTACGAGCTCGACCTCGCGCCCCACACGCCCGTCCTGACCGCCCTGCTGCGCATCCGGGCCGAGATCGATCCGACCCTCACGCTCCGCTACTCGTGCCGGTCGGCGATCTGCGGGTCGTGCGCGATGCAGGTGAACTCGAAGAGCCGGCTCGCCTGCGAGACCCAGATCGGCCCCGAGCTCGCGCGCGACGGGCGCATCGTCATCGAGCCGATGCGCAACCAGAAGGTGCTGCGCGATCTGGTCGTCGAGCAGGAGCCGTTCTGGCGGAACTACGACAAGATCCGCCCCCACCTGATCCTGGATCCGACGAAGCCGATGCCGGAGGGCCGCGAGAACCCGATGACCCCCGAGCAGGTCGAGCGGTTCCGGGAAACCCCGCGCTGCATCGCCTGCGCCGCCTGCTACTCCGCGTGTCCCGCGGTCGAGGCCGACCCCGGGTTCCCGGGGCCGATGGCGCTCGCGAAGCTGTACCGGTTCGTGGTGGATCCGCGCGACCAGGCGCATCAGGACCGCCTGGTCCGTATCCAGACCGACGGCCTCTGGCTCTGCCTTCGCTGCCACCTCTGTACCGAGGCGTGCCCGAAGGACGTCCGTCCGTCGGAGCGGATCCGGGACCTGAAGGAGATGGCGATCGCGGCGCAGGGCGGGACCGAGCCGGGGAGCCGCCACGCGATCGGCTTCAAGGAGAACATCCGCGAGCGCGGCCTCCTCAGCGAGATGAAGCTCGTGCGGCAAACCTCGGGGATCGGCGGCCTCCTCGGCGAGGCCGGGCAGGGCCTGCGGATGGTCCGCAAAAAACCCGAGATCCTGAAGCGGCCGCACCGCATCGAGCACCTCGAGGAAGTCGAGAAGATCTACGAGAGCCTCGACCATCGGGAGGCGCCGCCGTGAAGCTCGCCTACTACCCGGGATGCGTGGCGCAGGAATCGGGGAAGGAGCTCGACCGGTCGACCCGGTACGTCTGCCGCGCGCTCGGGATCGAACTCGCCGAGTTCCCGTCGTTCTCCTGCTGCGGCTCGGGCTTCGTCGACGAGGCGAACGAGGTGCTGAACGTCGCGATCAACGTCCGGAACCTCGCCATCGCCGAACGGGCGGGGCTGGACGTCCTCACGATCTGCTCGACGTGCCAGGGGATGCTTTCGCTCGCGAACCTCCGCTACCGGGACCCCCGGGTGAAGGAGCGGGTCGATGCGGCGCTCCGCCCGCTCGGGATCGAGTACCGCGGGACCGTGAAGGTGAAGCACCTGCTCCGCGTCCTCACCGAGGACGGCGGGATCGCCCGGCTGCAGCAGAAGGTCGTCCGCCCGCTCGGCGCGGTGAAGATCGGGGCGTTCTACGGCTGCCACCTCCTCCGGCCGGCGGACGAGCTCGACTGGGAGAGCGCGGAGGAGCCGCACGCGTTCGAAGACCTCCTCCGCGCCGTCGGCGCGACGCCGGTCGAGTACCGGGGCCGCGTGATGTGCTGCGGATTCCCGATCCAGTTCGTGAAGCCGGAGACGGCGGGCCGCATCGCGGGCCGCCAGATCGAGGACGCGAAGGCGCACGGCGCCGACGCGATGGCGACCCCCTGTCCGCTCTGCCACATCTCGCTGGACGCCTATCAGAACCGGGCCGAGAAGGCGGTCGGCCATCCGCTCGACATGCCGGTCTTCCACCTGCCCCAGGTCGTCGGCCTCGCCCTGGGCGCCACGCCCGAGGAGCTCGGACTGGCGCGGCACCTCGTCCCGGTCGCCCCGGCGCTGGCGAAGATGGGCTCCGCGGCCCCGAGCCGGTAGCGCCCCGCGAGCGCGGAGGCGGGCCGGCCCCGGAGACCCCCCCACGGCGGACGTTATTTCGTCCGGGGCGTGCGGGGCGGCGTGCCCGACCCGGAGCCGGAAATGGAACGCCCCTCCGTGCCGGAGGCGGACGAGCTCATCGGGGTCCGGGAGCCGGTCCTCTCCCACGGCTTCGTCGCCCTCGTCGACTACATGGGGAGCGATGCGGCGATCGTCCAGGCGGCCCGCGTCTCCTACGGGCAGGGGACGAAGTCGGTGCGCGACGACCGCGCGCTGGTCCGCTACCTGATGCGACACCGCCACACGACGCCGTTCGAAATGGTGGAGTTCAAGTTCCTGATCCGGCTTCCCATCTTCGTCGCGCGGCAGTTCATCCGCCACCGCACCGCCTCGGTGAACGAGTACAGCGCGCGGTACTCGGTCGTTCCCGACGAATTCGAACTCCCGCCGGCCGACGAGATCCGCCGGCAGTCGACCGTCAACCGGCAGGGCCGCGGCGACGCCCTCCCCCCGGAGGCGGTCGAGAAGTTCCGCGGGGACCTCGAGCGGCTCTCCAAGGACGCCTACGCCGCCTACTCCTCCGCCCTGGCGGCGGGGGTGGCGCGCGAGACCGCGCGGCTCCTCCTGCCGGTCGCCTACTACACCCAGTGGTACTGGAAGTCGAACCTCCACAATCTGTTCCACTTCCTCGCGCTGCGGCTCGACCCCCACGCCCAGGAGGAGATCCGCCTCTACGCCGCGGCGATGGCGAAGGTCGCCCGGACCGTCGCCCCGGTCGCCTTCGAGGCGTTCGAGGAGTTCCAACTCTCGGCCGTTACCCTGAGCCGGCGCGAGCAGCGGGCGGTCCGGCTGCTCCTCGACGGCCGGCCGCCCGAGCTCGCCTGCCAGGGGGCGGGCCTCCCGCTGACGCGCGAGGACGGCCAGCGCCTCAAGACGGGCGAGGGCGTCGAGTTCCTGCAGAAGCTCGAGCGGATCCGCGCCGTCGACGGGCCGTCCGCCGCCCGGTAGGGGTATAGGGTATCGGCCCCTGCGCCGGCCATGTCGACCCCTCCCGTTCGCGGGCTGTTCCTCGACAACGAGATCGTGCCGGTCGGCGACCGCCCGACGTTCCGGGTCGTCGACCCGGCCGACGGCTCGGTCGTCGGCGAGGTCGTCCGGGGGTCGGCGGAGGACGCCCGGGCGGCGATGGACTCTGCGGCTCGGGCGCAGCCCGGCTGGGAGCGGATCGGCGCGGAAGCCCGCGGGCGGATCCTCCGCCGTGCGGCCGCGATCCTCGAAGGGCAGGCCGACGAGCTCGCCCGGCTCGTGACCCGGGAGATGGGCAAGGTCCTCTACGAGTCGCGCGCCGAGGTCGCGGGGGCGATCGACAACCTCACGTTCTATCCGTCGTTCGCCCGGACGCTCTCCGGCGAGGAGGTCGCGGGACTTCCGCACGGCGAGTCGATGCGCCTGCTCTGGATCGCCCGCGGGGTCGTGGTCGGGATCACCCCCTGGAACTTCCCCGCCGCCACGGTGACGCGCAAGATCGCCCCGGCGCTGCTCGCGGGAAACACGATGGTCCTGAAGCCGTCGAGCAACACCCCGCTCACGTCGCTGCGGCTCGCGGAGGTGCTGCGCGACGCCGGGCTCCCGTCGGGAGTGCTCAACGTCGTCCCCGGCCCCGGGAGCACGGTCGGCGCCGCGCTCATCCAGCACCCCGCCTGTTCCACGGTAACGCTCACCGGATCGACCGCCAGCGGGATCGAGGTCGTCCGGACCGCCGCGCCGAACATGGCGAAGTGCCTGCTGGAGCTCGGCGGGAAAGCGCCGCTCCTGGTCGCCGACGACGCCGACCTCGACTGGGCGGCCCGGGCGACCGTCTGGGCCCGCTTCTGGAACGCCGGCCAGGCGTGCATCGCCGCCGAGAAATGCTACGTCCACGAATCGGTCGCCCCGCGCTTCCTCGAGAAGGTCGCCGCCCTCACCGCCGCGCTCCGGGTCGGCCCCGGGCTCTCCCCGGGCGTCGACATGGGGCCGCTCTACGCTCCGGGGGCCCGCGACGCGGTCGCGAAGGCCGTAGCGGGGGCGACCGGCGCCGGGGCCCGGACGCTCGTCGGCGGCAGCGCC
>JAJZDF010000045.1 GCA_021828715.1 Thermoplasmata archaeon | reverse complement strand
GCACCACGGCATCACCCACTCGCTGTTCGGGGTCACGGTCGTCGCGGTCGCCGGGGGGCTCGTTGCCCCACTCCTCGCCCCCGGCGCCCCGCTCGTCTACTTCCTGGTGATGGAGGCCGGGGGAATTGCCCACATCCTCGGCGACGGCTTCACGCACTTTTCCGTCCCGCCGTTCCTCCCGTTCTCGGAGCGGCCGCTGGAACTCGACGCCGACCGGGCGATCAACTTCGTGATGATGGGGGTCTCGATCGCCTCGTTCTACCTGCTGCTCGGCGTCGAGCGGAACCACGTGCCCTTCGCGTGGTACACCCTGACCGTCTACGCCTTGATGGCGTTCTATGCCGCCTACATCGGGCTCCGGCTGGCCGGCCGGCTCTGGATCGGCCGCCACCGCGCGGCGCTCGGGCCGGGCTCCGTCCCGATCCCCACCGCCAGCCCGGTCTCTTGGCTCCTGCTGAACGAGTCGCGCACGTCCGACCGGGTCCGGACGACGTGGGCGCGGTACCGGTTGGGGCGCGGGATCGTCGCCGGCCCGTTCTCGGTCGAGGCGAAGACGGTCCCCGAGCCCCACGCGACGCCCGCGCCGACCTCCGCCTCGGAGGCGCTCAGCTGGGCGTATCCGCTCGCGCGGAAGGCGAGCCGGATGATGGACGACACCTACCACTTCGGCGAGGCGTTCGAGCGGCCCGGCGGGGAGTGGGAGGCCGTATGGTTCTCCCTCGAATTCGGCTCGTTCGGCCGGTCGATGGCGGTCCGGGTCCGCTTTCCGAGCTCCGGCGCGGCCCCCGTCGTGCGCACGGCGTTCTACAAGCCGGTCGGCGTCCGCATCTGAGGACCCGGATCCGGCTCGAAGGTTCGAGCCGGACGGCGGATGCTCCGTTCCGCGCCGAAAGGCACCGCGGAGGTCTACTTGTACGTAGACTTGTGGACGTTCCCTTCGTCGTCCACGATCGTGATGCACTCGCCTTCGCACTCGAAGAGGCACGCCTCGCACATGATGCAGTCCGGCCCGTGGATGACGGCGGACTTCTCTGCGCGGAACTGGAACTTCGCAGCGACGGAAGGGTCGTCGACGACGTCCGGCCAGTTCTCCCGCGGCTGCATCTCGAAGACGGTCACGGGGCAGACATCGCGGCAATGAGTACATCCGGTGCACTTCTCGTGGGCGACCTCGACACTGACCATGGCGGTTACCGAGAATCCCACCGAGGCGGAATATATTAGGTCACTCGCCGGAGCGGCGCCGCGAGGGCGTCCGGTCGGCGCGCGTCCGTCCGCGGGGGATCGGATCAGGGGATCGAACGGGGGTCGATCTGGGTCACCCGGTCCCCCCCGCGGAGGCCGTCCAGCGCCTCCATCTCCTCGGCGGCGAGCGCGAAATCGAAGAGGCGGACGTTCTCCCGGATCCGCTCCTCGCGCACGGAGCGGGGCAGTACGACGAAACCGTGCTGGAGGCCCCACCGCAGGAGCACCTGGGCCGGGGAGCGGCCGTGGGCCGCCCCGATCCGGGCGAGGAGCGGGTGGTCGAGGCGACGTCCCCGGGTGAGGGGCGAGTATGCCTCGATACGGATCCCGCGGCGCGTGCAGTAGTCGACGAGCTCGGGGTCGTAGACGAACGGGTGCATTTCGACCTGGTTGACCGCGGGGATGACCTCCGAGGAGCCCCGGAGTTCCTCCAGGTGCCGGACCGTGTAGTTGCTCACCCCGATCGCCCGACACTGCCCCTCCGCCTTCAGCCGCTCGAGGGCACGCCACGAATCCGCCCGCACCTCCGGCGACGGCGCGGTCGGCCAGTGGATCAGGTAGAGGTCGACGTAGCCGAGCCGCATCCGCCCGAGGCTGGCACGGAACGCGGCTCGGGCGGCCTCGGCCCCGTGGTCGGTATGCCACAGTTTGGTCGTGACGAAGACCTCGTCCCGGGGGAGCCCGCTCGCCCGGACCGCGGCCCCGACGTCCTCCTCGTTAGCATACAGCCTCGCCGTGTCGATGTGCCGGTACCCGGCGTCGAGGGCCGACCGTACGGCCCGCTGGGTCGTCGCGCCGGGCTCGACCTGGAAGACCCCGAGGCCGACGCACGGCAGAAGGGGACCCTGGTTCAGGCGATAGCCGTCCGCCGGATGGGCCGGGAGGGCCTCGGTCATGGCCCGTACAATGGGCGGGACGATTAGGCCTTGGCGGGACCCGGTCGGAACCGGGAGGCACGCCCGGACCCTACGATCCGGGCGTCGTAGGCACGCAGCTGGGATTCGTGCTCCCCGCAGAGGGCGAACGGCCGCCACGCCTCCGGCTCCCGGACCGGGTCGGCCGCGGCCGCGTAGAGCTCGACCCGGTGCGGGCGCTCGTCGCAGCCGCCTCCGGACGCGGGGTCGATGTCGCCGGCCATCGGCCGGAAACTAAAGTCGAACGCCCGACCCATGTCGCACAAGGGGCGCTGGAACAGGTGGCTCACGTACGGTCCGAGCGCCCGGCCCTCTAAACGGTGCCGGGCGGCCGGCGCGAACGGCTATGTGCGGGGTCCGGATCCGGCCGACCGGGGGCCGAGCATGCCGGTGATCGAGGTGCGGGGGGTCGAGATCTACTACGAACCCCACGGCGTCCGGGGCGACCCGACCGTCCTCGTGCACGGATCGCTCACGGATTCGACCACCTGGAGCCGGGTCCTGGCGGGGCTCGCCGGGGGCGTCTCTCTCCTCGTCTACGACCGCCGCGGGTACGGCCGGAGCACTCCCGGGCCCCGCCCGACCCCGGTCCGCACCGATGCGGAGGACCTCGGGGCCTTGCTCGAGGCGACCGACTTCTATCCCGTCCACCTGGTCGGCCACTCGTACGGGGCGGCGGTCGCGTTGCGACTTGCGGCCGAGCGGCCCGATCTCGTACGGAGCCTCGCGCTCCACGAGCCGCCGTTCCTCGGCCTGCTCTCCGACCGGCCGGGGGGCGCCGAACTCGGGCGCCGCTTCTCGGAGGGGATCGACGGGATCTGCGGCCAGGTCGCCCTCGGCGACCGAGCGGGGGCGGCCCGAACGGTCGTCGAGACGTTCTCCCAGCGCCCCGGGGCGTGGGAGCGCCTCCCCGCGGCGGTCCGTCGGTCGTGCGCCGACACGATGGACCGTTGGGTGGAGGAGTACCGGGACCCGGACGCCCTCCGGCCGGACCCGGCCGGGGTCCAGGGGACGCTCGTCCCGGTCCTCCTTACGGCCGGAGCAGAGAGTCCGTCGTTCCTGGCGGAGATCCAGGGGGTGCTCTCCGAGGCGTTGCCCAACGCGACCGTCCGGACCCTCCCGGGCTCCGGCCACACGCCCCACCTCTCCACCCCCGAGATGTACGTCGGCGTGCTCCTGACGTTCCTCCTGGAACGGAACGTCCCGGTGGCGTAGCGGCCCTGGTCTAGCGGTTTATAACCTTCCCAACGACTCCAACGGACGGTGGAGTCCCGGATCCGCCGGGAGGCGGCCCCTGCATGGTCGTCGCCGGCCCCCGGGGTGAGGTTCCGCCCTCTGGTCGAGGGGGACGGGACGCTGCTCATGCTCTACCAGCTCGCGCCCGGGACGAAGTTCGAGATGCACGCCCACCCGTTCCCGGAGCTCGGGCTCCTCCTCTCCGGCGCGGGGATCGTGCTGGTCGACGGCGACGAGCGCTCCGTCGTGGCCGGCGATTCGTACTACTTTCCCGCCGGTGTGAAGCACGGCTTCCTCGTGCCCGCCGACGGCGAGCCGGTCGTGATGCTGGATGTATCCTCCGCGGTCGGGGGCTTTCCCGGGCCGACGCTCCTGGAGACGATCGCCCTCGGGGCAAATGGCTCCGGGGAATCGGCGGGGCCGCCCCCTCAGGGATCCTCGGACCCGGCGGGTCGGGGAAGCGAAGCCGGCGGCGCGACGCCGCTCGAGTCGAGCCGGTCGAGCATCCCGCGTCCGAGCCACTGACCGCCGTCGACCGCGAGGACCTGCCCGGTGATGTAGCCGGCCCGGGGGCCGGCGAGGAAGACGACCGCATCGGCGACCTCCCGGACGGTCCCGAAGCGACCCATCGGGATTCCGGCGCGGACCCGCTCGACGATCTCCTCGGAGAGCCAGAGCCGCTCGTCGGTGCCCGCCGTGCGCACCGGGCCCGGGGCCACGGCGTTGACCCGGATCCCGTATCGGGCCCACTCGACCGCGAGCGTGCGCGTCAATGCGAGGACCCCGGCCTTGGCTGCGGCGGAGTGAGCGGTGCCCGGCCCGGCCATCCACGCGTAGGAGGCGACCACGTTGACGATGGCGGGTGCGGGCGCCGACCGGAGGAGCGGGAACGCCGCCCGGCAACAGTGGAACGTGCCGTCGAGCACGATCCGTACGACGGCCGCCCAGCCGTTGGGCGAGATCGCCTCGGCGGGAGCGAGGAAGTTTCCGGCGGCGTTGTTGATGAGCAGATCGAGACGCCCGAAGTCGGCCCGGGCCCGCTCGACCGCCCGCTCGACCTGCACCGGGTCCCGGACATCGGTCGGCACGACCGCGACCCGGACCCCGCTCCCTTCGAGCGCCCGACGACCGTCGGCGAGGTGGTCGGGCGACCGGCTGACCAGAACGAGGTCGTACCCCTCGGCCGCGAGCGCGTGCGCGAGGCCGAGGCCGATGCCCGTGCCGCCGCCGGTGATGAAGGCGACAGGCCGGGACGCGGCCGGGAGATCCGACATGCCGATCCGATGAGAGCGCGGGGAGCTATTTCGCCTTCCCGCCGCGTCGGCCGGCCCGCGGGGGACCCGAGGAGTTGAAGGGCTGCGTCTCCCATCCGCTCCCCATGCCGATACGGGTGCCCACCGAATCGCGAACGGAGGAGGTCTTTCCCGCGGAGATGGGGGGTTCGATCGAGTTCCACGATGTGGAGAGCGATGCGCTCCGGGACAACCCGTGGGGCGATCCGCACGTGCGGACCGTCACCGTCTACCTCCCGCCGTCGGGCCGGACCGAAGGAACACCCCTGCTGCTCCTGCTCAGCGGCTTCACCGGGGCCGGTTGGAACCATGCGGAGCGCCCCCTCTACCTGCGCAGCACCCGTATCCGGCGGCTGGATGCCCTCATCCGGGCCGGCCGCGTGCCCGAGGCGGTCCTGGTCGCCCCCGACTGCTTGACCTCGCTCGGTGGAAGCCAGTACCTCAACTCGACGGCGACCGGCCGATACGAGGACCACGTAATGGATGAGGTACTGCCGTGGGTCGAGTCACGGTACCGGACGGGTCCCGTCGCAGCCCTCGGAACGTCGAGCGGGGGATATGGGTCGCTGGTCCTGGCGATGCGGCATCCCGACCGGATACGCGCCGCAGCGTCGAACGCAGGGGACGCCTACTTCGAGTACTGTTACCTACCCGAATTCCCCGGGATCTTCCGCACACTCCGCGGCTCTGGCGGCCCCGAGGCGCACCTCCGCCGTCTGCTCGGTACGCCGACCCCCGGTTTCGGACCCCGGAACCCCGACGTTCAGGCCCTCGAGATGATGGCCTACGCGTCCTGTTACTCGCCCGTCGAATCCGATCCCGGGACGTTCGAGCTTCCCTTCGATCTCGAGACCGGCGAGATCCGGTCGGAGGTCTGGGCGCGATGGCTCGCCTGGGATCCCGTGCGCATGGTCCAGCGCGAGCCCTACCGGGACGCCGCGCGTCGTCTGGCCTACATCTATGTCGACGGGGGCGCCGCCGACGAATACGGCCTCGACGTCGGAGCCCGCATCTTCGCGGGGGCCGCCCGTCGCGGCGGCGTGGCGGTAGACTTCGAGAATTTCCCGGGGAGCCACTTTGACTCGGTGCCTCGGTACGATGTGATGGTCCCCCGTCTGCTCCGGGCGATCGTTCCGGAGCGGTCCGCCTGACATGCTCCCACGATTTCGATCGTGGGGTTCCCGTTGGGTCCGCTGTCCGCCAGCATCATCCCGCCGGGTTCATGGGCCGTGTCGAGGCGGCCCCACCGAGGCCCACCAGGGCCCCCGGTCTCTCCCAACGGTTGCCGATGTTGAG
>JAJZDF010000044.1 GCA_021828715.1 Thermoplasmata archaeon | reverse complement strand
TTCCGATCTGGAAACCGCGCCGATCGTTTTCGCGAAGACCCGGACCGGCTTCTGGCCGTACTGGCGCTGACTCACGACCAGGATCTTCTCGGAGGGGAGGTGGGCGAGGAACCGGGCCGCGTGGCGGATCCGGAGGTCGGTCTGGCGGACGTCGAGGACGTGGAGGCCGTCGAAGCGAACTTTGTGGACGAAGCGGCGCATCGACGCCGACTTCTGCTGGGTCCCGATGTGGACGCCCGAGGTAAGGTACGTCTCCTCCGGAACGAGGAGCTCGCCGGGGCGGATGTCCTGACCGTCGGACGGGACCGCCTGCTCCTCGACCATCGCCTCGTCGCCGGACATGGATTCAGGGACCGTGGACGCGGGCGAGCCGTAGGAGTTCATTTAGCTTTGCTACGCGCTCCCCGCCCAGCAGCCCGCACTTGAGCGCCCGCGCCCCCGTACCGACCGCAATGTGGGCGAGCCACCCTTCCGGCACCTCGCCGGAGCGGTGGGAAGTGACCGTCGCCTGCCCGTCGCTCCCGGCGAGATCGACCGTGCGGAGCGTCTCCGTGAGGGTCCCGACCTGGTTGACCTTGATCAGAACGGCGTTCGTGGACCGGGCCGCGGCGCCCCGGGCGAGCCGGTCGGAGCGGGTGGTGTAGAGATCGTCGCCGACGACCAGCGTGCGATCGCCGACCGCCCGGGTGATCGCGGCAAAACCGTCGAAGTCGTCCTGCTCGATCGGGTCCTCCAGGTAGCGGATCCCGTAGCGGTCCACCAGTTCGGAGACGAACGCCACTTGGCCGTCCCGGTCCAGCGCCCGGTCCCGGTACCGATACCGCCCGTCCGCGTAGAATTCGCTCGCGGCGAGATCGAGCCCCGGATGGACCGCCACGTGCAGCTCGTCCCGGGCCCGCGCGCACGCTTCCGCGAGCAGCGCGACCCCCTCCTCGCTGCCGACTCCGGCGACCCAGCCGCCCTCGTCTCCCCGGCCGAGCGCCGCGGTCGGAAAGCGTCGATGCAGCGCCTCGCCGAGGAGCTGGTGGGTGCGGATCGCTGCCGGGATGCTCCGCGCGGGATCGGGATCGTCCGCGAAGGCGATGAACTCCTGGAACTCGGGACCGCCGATCGCGTGCATCCCACCGTTCATGGAGTTGCCGACGATCGCCGGGAACCGCCGCCCGTCGACGCCGGGCCGGGCGAGGAGCCGCCAAAGGGGCTCGCCGCGGTCGGCCGCCACCGCCAACGCCGCCGCGACCGAGAGCGCGGTCGCACTGTTCCCGCCCACCACCGAGAGGTTCGGGGTCCCGTCGACCGCGCGGATCGTCCCGTCGAACGCCGCCCGGTCGGCGGCATCGGTCCCGATCAGGCGGGGAACGAGCCGCTCGCGGACCGCCCGGATCGCCTCCGTCACGCCCCCGGCCGGGAATGCCTGGACCTCGTGGACCCCCGTGCTCGCCCCGCTCGGCGCGCCCGCCCGGCCCCGGACCCCGGAGTCGAGGACGACCGTCGCCTCGATGGTCGGACGGCCGCGGCTGTCGTAGATCCCGTCGACCTCGACGGATTGGACCCGGCTCATGGCCCCTCCACGAACTCGACCAGAACCCCGCCGTACGCCGAGGGATGGGCAAAGCCGACCGTTCGGCCCCGGGCGCCGGGCCGAGGTCCGTCGTCGACCGTTCGCCCCCCGCGCTCCCGGACCTCCTCGAGGGCCCGACGGACGCTCGGGACATGGAACGCCAGGTGGTGCACGCCCGGACCGCGGCTCGCGAGGAAGCGGGCTACCGGCGACGCGGGCTCGCTCGGTTCCAGCAGCTCGATGTGCGCCCCGCCGACCGTCAGAAAGGCGACGCGCACCCGGTTCGACGGGACGAACTCCGGCGCGGACGGCGACGACTCCGCGAGGGGGGTCCAAAGAGCGAGCGCTTCGTCGAGACTGGGTACGGCAATCCCCACATGGTCGAGTTCGGGCATGATCCTCTCCGGAAACTTCAAAACGCGGTGGACGGGGGCTGCACGCCAAAGAGCGCACGCCAGACGTCCGCCGCCTCGCCCAAGGTGGCGCCGGCGCGCACCGCGGCGAGGACGAGGGGGAGGGTGTTCTCCCCCCGACCGGTCCCCCGCTCCAGGGTGTCGAGCGCGGTCCGGACCGCCGCGGCGTCCCGTGCCCCCTTCCAGGCGCGGACGCGGTCGACCTGACGGCGTTCCTCGGCCGGCGTGATCCGTTGGATGGCGACCCCTCGTCCCGTGCCGGAGGGGAAGAGCGTGAAGTCGGGGTTCCCGTCGGTAAAGGCGTTCACCCCCACCGCGACCTCCTCCTTTCGTTCGCGGGCCCGGGCGACCCGGTAGGCCTCGCGGGCGATCTCCGAGGCGAAGAACCCCCGTTCGACCGCGACCATCGCTCCCCCCAGGTCGTCGATCCGGGCGAGGTACTCGCGGGCGCCCGCCTCAATCGAGTCGGTGAGCCGCTCGATCTCGTACGCACCGCCGAGCGGGTCGACCGTCCCGGCGATTCCGGATTCCTCGGCCAGGATCTGCTGCGTCCGGAGGGCGAGCCGGGCGGACGACTCGGTCGGTAGGCCCAGCGCTTCGTCGAGGGCGTTGGCGTGCAGCGACTGCGTGCCGCCCAGGACCGCCGCGAGCGCCTCGAACGTCGTCCGGACGACGTTCAGCTCGGGCTGTTGGGCAGTGAGGCTCGACCCCGCGGTCTGGGTATGGAAGCGGAGCTGCCGGGAGCGGAGATTCGTCGCGCCGAACCGCTCCACGACCAAGCGTCCCCACAGACGACGTGCCGCGCGGAACTTCGCGATCTCCTCCAGGAAGTTCCGGTCGGAGGAGAAGAAGAACGAGAGCCGCGGCAGGAAGTCGTCGAGGTCGAGCCCCCGCCCCCGGACCGCCGCGACGTAGGCGAGGGCGTTCGCGAGGGTGAAGGCGACCTCCTGAACGGCGGTGGCGCCCGCCTCCCGCATGTGGTACCCCGAGACGGAGATGTAGTTCCACTGGGGCATCTCGCGCGTCGCGAATTCGATCAGGTCGACCGAGAGGCGCATCGACGCCTCGGGCGGGTAGATGTAGGTGCCGCGGGCGACGTACTCCTTGAGCACGTCGTTCTGGACCGTCCCGCCGAGGCGGGCACGCGGCACGCCGTTCTCCTCCGCGACCGCGACGAGGAGGGCGGTGAGGATCGGCGCCGTCGCGTTGATCGTCATGGAAACGGTCGCCCGGTCGAGCGGAAGGTCGTGCAGCAAGGTCCGCATGTCGCCGAGGGTGGAGACCGGGACCCCGCACCGGCCCACCTCGCCCCGGGCCCGGGGATGGTCGGAGTCGAAGCCGTTCTGCGTCGGGAGGTCGAAGGCGACGGAGAGCCCGGTCTGTCCGCCGGCCAGGAGGAAGCGAAACCGCTCGTTCGTCGCCGCGGCGCTCCCGAAGCCCGAGTACTGGCGGAACGTCCAGAGCCGCCCGCGGTACATCGTGGGCTGGATCCCGCGGGTGAACGGCGGGACGCCCGGGAAACCGATCCCGTCCAGGAACGCGGCGTCGGGGTCGTCCGGCGGTCCCACCAGCAGGGGAACGGCCCCGCCGTCCACCCGGCCCTGGATCGCCGAACGGGCGGCGGCCCGCCACCGCACCTCGGCGGCCGCCGGACGGGACCGCGGCGAACGTGCGCGGGTCATTGCCGTGCGACGGGTCCGCCGTATTAATGGGTGTCGCGGCGGGCGCCGAGGGCCCAGAGGGCGGTGAGGTCGAGCTCGGCCCAGGTGGTCGGCACCGGAACGCCAAGTTCCGTCAGCACTCCGGGGTGGATCTCCGCGGTCTCCGCGACCGGCTCGCCCGCGACCCGGAAGGACGCGGCCCGTCCGGGGATCGTTCCGGAAAGCACGGCCGGCTCCCGGACGAACCCGACGTCGAACGACCGAAGGAGCATCTCCACCCGCGCCGCCCCGTCCGCGAATCCGGTCCCGTCCTCGGCGAGTACGATCGACGCGTGGTACCGGGTCTCGGCGCCGGACTCGGCGGCCGGGTCGGGGCGTACGACCGGGCCGACCTCCCCGAAGCGCTGGGGATACGGGTGCCTCGTGTTTCGTTCCAAGACCTCGATGTGGGAGAGGAGCAGCCGGTCGCGAAGTACCGCGAACTCGGCCGAAACCGGGTTCCGGAGCCGGATCGCACCGTCTGCCCCCATCCGCCGGGCGGTCGCTTCCCCGACCAGCAACGGGGTGTATGGTTGGGCGAGCCCCATCCCGAGCAGTCGCCGGCGGATGCGACCGCGGAACCGGCTCTCGGGGCGCCGGCGGCCGCGCGTCGGGCTGGGGGGCAGGACGCCGCACTCCGGCCGTACCCCGCCCGCGAGGATGACGTCCTCGGCGAGATCGACCGCGGTCAGCAGGTCCGGCCGCCACGGGGGGACCTCGACCGACCAGCCGGCCCGGTGCGGGTGCCCGCCGAGCCGCGCCGCGCCAAGCCGGCGCGCCACCTCCGCCGAGGAGAGCGATTCTCCGGCGATCCCGTGCAGGACGCCGACCGGAAGATCCACGGTCCGGGGTCGGTACCATTCCATCCCCGGGTCGTCGCCTGTCCCGACCGTCCGGACCGGGCCGACGGTCCAACCGCGACCGACGAACACGACCTCCAAAAGTCCGAGCGCCTCGCCGACCGCCCGGGGCGAAGCACCGGTCGATTCGAGGAGGAGACGTCGATCGCCGGGCCTGGCCTCGCCGGCCCCTCGGGCGTTCAGGACCGGCGGGAGGCTGAGGACGGACCCCCGGGCGTCCCGAAGCGTCAGGGTCCGGTCTCCGGATCGGCCGAGGCTTCCGTACCGGGCCGCCATCGGATGTTCGGCAAAGAATCGGGCGGCCGCCACCTCCTCCGTCCCGTCCAAGGGAACGAACCGCACGGCCTCCATCGCCTCGAGGGAGTAGCGGAGAGGGAACTCGATGCGGTCGAGCGGATAGATCCCGAGGCTTGCGAGCCGACGATCCCGCCCGACGGTCGCGTGCAGGAGTTCCTGGAACCGGATCGCCTCGGCCAGAGTCCCCTCGTCCAGCCCCCCCTCCTCCGACGACTCGACTAGGACGGCCGCGAAGGAGGGACGGAGAGCGGCGACCGACGGGTCGATGTCGCACCGGATCTCCGATCCACCGCCCCGCTCGGGGGGCCGTAGGATCCCTTCGGCGACCCCCATCGCCCCGGCCAGGTGGAGGGCAAGTCCGGCCTCGCTGAGGAGATCGAGGCGGTCCGGCGTCACCGAGACGTGGAGCTCGTCGCCGTCGCGCCCCTCCAGCTCGGCCTTGGAGAGGAACATCAGCTCCTCGAGGGCGCTGTCGGAGAGGAAGGCACCGATCCGGGCGCGCAGCCGCTCGAGCGACAGGGTGGACGCCGGCACGGGCCTACGCTCCCCCGCGGGTCAGCCGGTCCAGATCCGAGTCGAATACGTCCCGGATGTCGTCGATCCCCAAAGCGACCATCGCAAGGCGGGTGACACCGATCCCCCACGCCGCGACCGGTACCTCGACACCGAGCGGCCGGAGGACTTCGGGCCGGAGCAGCCCGCCGGGCAAGACCTCCATCCATCCGATGCGGGGGTGGCGGAGATACCCTTCGATCGACGGCTCGGTGAAGGGGAAGTAGCTCGGGCGGATCCGGAGCTCGGGGATCCCCAGCGCTTCGGTCAGCTCGCGGAAGATGCCGACCAGGTGGCGGATCGTGATCCCTTCCTCCCCGACGATCCCCTCGCACTGGAGGAACTCAAGGTGGTGGCGGGCGTCGACCGACTCGACCCGGAAGTTGCGGTCGATCGAGAACGTACGGAACGGAGGGGCCGGATGCCCGGCCAGGTAGCGGGCACTTACCGCGGTCGTCTGCGAGCGGAGCACCGGGCGGGCCGCGAGCGTCGGGTCGTACCGGCCCCCCCAACCCGGGCCGAGCGCCGTGTCCGTCCCCGGGATCGGACGGCCCTCATGCGCTGCGGAGACCCCGGCCAACAGGTCGTCCCGGGGAGGATGCCCGCGGAGGCCGGCCGGCCAGAAGGCATCGTGGATCGACCGGGC
>JAJZDF010000043.1 GCA_021828715.1 Thermoplasmata archaeon | reverse complement strand
GCTCTTGCCGCCCCCGGTCTTCGCGAGGACGCTGACGTGGCGCTGGACGAGCTGATTGATGTCGAGCTCGACCCGGAGCGAGTGGTTCCGCAGCAGGCCGACGTAGGCCCCGGTGTTGGAGTGATGCCCCAAGCCGAGGACCTCGGCGATCAGCGGCTCCTCGGCCCGGAAGACGTGGGCGCCCGGCCGGAACGGGATCGTCGGGATCTTGACGAGTCCCTGGGCGTCCCGGTACCCCACGATCCGCGCCTCCCCGAGCATGCTCTCGTGGAGGGTGGCCTCCTCGCTCGGCTGCAGCGCCCCGGCCCTCTCCAGGTCGAGGTCGCTCTTCCGGCGAAGATCGTCGAGCTGGCAGAGGACCTTGCCGTGCTGCTCGTCGACGACCGTGAGGTAGTCGCCGCGCTCGACCGGGATGCTCAGGCTGAGGTGAAACCGGCCGAGCCCGACGTCCCCGAAGATGCGGCCGACCTCCTCCACGAGGCGTTTCAGCGAGGGCGGCGGATATTAGCGTGACGCGGCAGGGGTAACGCTCCCGGGGGCGCGGCGGGGAGCCCTCCGCGGCGGCCGTCCGGACGGCGGGCGCTCCCGCGGGGCCGCCGGACGGGCGGACGATCGGAGGGCCCCCGGACGGCGGAGCCTCGTGGGAGGACCGGCGGGTACGGCGGAGCCGGGCCGGGGGCCCGGCCGCGCGGCGCGTGACCGCCGCTCGCCCTGTAGTCTTTATATCGACCCCGAATGTCGAACTTTCCCCGCGCCCCCGGGTAGGGCCGCGGGATGGCCTTTGAGCGACGCCACCGAGGAACTCGAACGGAAGCGCGCGGAAGCGAATGCGCGGGCGGATGAGCACCGCGCCCGGCGCGACAAGCTCAACACCGAGGCTCGGACCCTCGCCGACGAGCGGGGACGAATCCTCGACGAACTCCACGCCCGGAGCGCCGACGCGCAGGAGCACCGCCGCGTCCGAGATCAGCTCAACGCCGATGTCCGGGAAGCGAAGCGACTCCGGGAGGAGTGGAACCACAAGCTGCAGGAGGTCGGAGACCGCCTCCAGGAATTGAAGCGCACCCGATCGGCCCCGCTGCGGCCGGGAGCGGCGCCGGTCTGGCGCCTGCGCAAGGAGCTCAAGGAGCTCGAGTTCCGCCACATGACCACCGCCCTCACCGGCGACCAGGAGAAGCGCCTGGTCGAGGAGATGAAGCGGCTCGAGGCCGCGATCCGGGACCAGGACGAGCAGCTCCGCCAGGATCCCGAGATCGACTCGACCCTGAAGGCGTTCCAGGAGGCGCGGATCGAGGCGGAGCGCCATCACGCCGCCGTGGGAGGACTCGCCGTGGACGCCCAGCGGGAGCACGAGTCGATGGTCGCGCTCTACGAGTCGGTCGACGAGCTCCGCCGCCAGGCGGATGAGGTCCAGGCAAAGCTCATCGAGGTGAAGGGGGCCGCGGACGAAGCCCATCGGGCCCACATCGCCTCCATCGAGGAGGTGCGCGACATCGAGAAGCTCCTCTACGCCGCCCGCGGCGGGCGCGTACCGGCCGGCTGGACCGATGCGGAGCCGCCCCGGGAGGAGGATTTCCTGGCCCGTCTCAAGAAGGGCGAGAAGGTCTCCACCCAGGATCTCATGGAGCTCCAGAAGAAGGGGCGCGGCTAGTTCCTACGGCCGTTCCCGGGCCCGAAACCCCCGTCGGCGCCCTGCGGCGCGTGTCAGGTAACCTATATACTCCGGGCCTCGGTCCCGCCATCCAAATGCGCCAGGTCAAGCTCGACCAGGAAGAGCTCCACCAGATCAAGGAACTCTACGAGGGCGTCATGTCCCACGCCTGCCACGGGCTCTTCTTCAAGGAAGGGGCCGTCCTCGGCGCCCCGATGGCCGAGGAGGCGCTCAAGGATCGCGCGCGCTACTTCGAGCGCGCGGCGGCCGAACTCAAGGAGAGGGGTTGGGTCGAGGAGGTCACCTTCTCCGACCACGAGGTCGTCGTGAAGGGATCGATCGAGGTCGCCCCGAGCGACATCCCGACCTGCCACAGGCTCCGAGGCATCCTCCGCGAGTTCTACGAACGTTTTAAGGGGGGGCGCGTTAAATGCACAGAGGAGATGTGTGCCAGTACCGGCCAGCCCGAGTGTCGCTTTCACGTAGAGGAAGTCTAGGAGGATCGGCGAGCGGATGATGGCAACCGGGAATGTCGGCACGGTGATCAAGGACCTCAAGGCCCGGGTCGGAGGGACGGCGACCGCCCTCGTCTCGCGGGACGGGCTGGTGCTCTACGCGGACGTGCCGCCGGGGGTCTATACCGAGACGTTCGCGATCATGTGTGCGACGATCTTGGGAGCCGCCGCGACGGCGAACACGGAGCTCAACCGCTCTCCTCCCGAGCGGATCGTGATCGAGGGCAGCGACTCGAAGACGATCATCGTTGGGAGCGGCAAGAAGGCGCTGCTCGTCGCGGTCGTCGACCGCACCGCCGACGTCACGAAGGTCCTCGAAGAGGTCGGCAAGGTCGCCGACATCCTCAAGGCGAACTGAGCAGGTCCCCGCCCGCGGCTCTCCGATCTCAGCGCGACGGACGGATGTCGTCCGACGACGCTCCCCGCACCCGCGCGGAGGTACGGACCACCGGGTCGAGACGACGGTCGCCCGCGGTCAGGACCCGGAAGAGGTAGCCCGTCATCGCCGCGGCGAGCCGGGCCCACGCGATCGCGGTCCGCTGCCCCGAGATCAGCCGCCGGTAGCGGTACCGGCCCCAGAGGTTCCCCTGTTTCTCGGTAAGCTGCTTGCGGCCGTAGCCGTTCCAGAACGCCTGGTAGAGGAATCGGACGAAGTTCGATCGGACGTGGTGGTAGACGACGGCGGCCGGCTCGTAGCGGATCGAGGCGCCCGCAGCGACCGCACGGAGGTTGAGGTCGATGTCCTCGGCGGTGACGAACCGCGGATCGAAGCCGCCGAGACGCACGAACAGGTCGCGTCGGTAGGCGAGATTGCACGAGGGGTAGGTGACGTCATAGCCGCTCTCGAAGAGCTCGACCCGCTCGAGCTGGCCGTACTTCGCCTTCCCTACGACCACGGTCCTCCCGGCGACCACGGGACTTTGGGCGAGGCCGCGGCGAACGGTGGCGAGCCATCGGGAGTCGGCGAAGCAGTCGCCGTCGATGAACGCGATCGTCGTGCCGCGCGCGTGCTCCACGGCGACGTTCCGGCCGATCCCCCGGGAGCCGGCGCGCCGGTACGCTCGGACGAGGTTGGGGTGGCGGCGGGCGTACTCTTGGGCGATCTCCCAAGTACGGTCCCGGCTGAATGCGTCGACGACGACGACCTCGAACGGGCCCTCCTGGGCCAGCAGGCTGTCGAGCAGCTGCGCGAGGTGCGCGCCCTCGTTCTTGACGGTGATGACGATCGAGATCAGCGGAGACGGGGGCTCACTTGCCAATGTCCATCACGACGACATCCTTGACCGCGCGCATGCTCTTGAAGGGGAGCACCAGCCGGCCCGACGCGTCGCTCTGGAACAGGCGCTGTTCTACGTCCTCGCTCGGCGTGACCAGGACATGGGCGATCCCGCCCGTGCCGGTGTCGACCACAAAGTTGTCGATGAGCCCGAGGATCTGGCCGTCGTTCGTCATCACGGTCTTCCCGCGGAGCTCGGTCAGGAATTTGCGCATCGGTAGGCGCCTCGGCCGCCGATGGCGGAGGGCAGTATTTAATCGTTCACGGCGACTCGCACCGTCGGCGCGTGCGGCCGGACGGGAGTCGCGGAGCGTCCGTCCCAGGAGCCCGAAGGCGGCCCGCGGACCGCGGACCGGCCCTCCTTCGGGCCGGAAAGGGGCCGAGGCCCTCCCGACTAAATACCGCCCCCCGCTTCCCGCCCCGTGGCAACCGGCTCCGACACCGAGTCCCTCGCGATCTTCCTCGGCCTGGTCGTCTTGCTCCTCGCCCGGCGCACCGTCCGGCAGCTCCGCGGGACCGTCTATTCGGCGGGCCGGCTCTTCGTCGCGGCGGGCCTCTACGTGCTGCTGTTCGCCGTGCTCGGAGGCGGCACGCTGTACACGGCGGTCGGGACCTGGGGTACTTCGGCCCTGCTGCTGGCTCCCTTCTACCTCGGGGTACCGCTCCTCGCCGCGGCGGTCACCGCACCGTACATCCGCCGCATCGTGAAGTTCGAGACGCGAGCCGATGGACGCCGGTACTATCGCCTCTCGTGGCACGTGCCCGTCCTCTACCTGGTCCTGTTCGCCGTCCGACTCGCGGCCGAGGCCGCAGTGTTCGGCCCGAGCGGGCTCACCGCGTTCCCTCCGCCCGCGCCTCCCTCGATCCTAGGTCTCTACCTCCTGGTCGCGGTCGACCTCCTCTTCGGCGTCAGTCTCGGGCTCCTCCTCGGGCGGGGCGCCGGGGTTTACCTCGCCCACCGGGAGCTTCCCGCCCTACCCTCGGCTGCCGCGGCCGCGCAGCCCCTCCCGAGCACGGGGCGCCCGTAGGGACGCCGGGGCCCGAGCCGGGCCCCTCCGGTCCCGAGGACACCGGCGCGGCGGGCAACGCTTATATCACGCACCCGGGTCGAGGGCGACCCCGATATGGCCCATTCTCACGTCAAGGGAAGCCCGGAGCTCGCCCGGGCGATCCGGGAGCTGCGCCGCGCAGCCCGCACCCACAACGCCCCCGTCTGGGACTCGGTCGCCGACGATCTCGAGCGGCCCCGGCACCCGTCGCGCCCGGTGAGCGTCGGTCGCCTCGAGCGGATCGCGGAGGCGGACGAGACGATCGTGGTCCCCGGGAAGGTCCTCTCCGACGGTTTCCTTTCGAAGCGTCTCACCGTGGCGGCCCTCGCCTACTCCTCGGCGGCCCGCACCAAGATCCACGCCGCGGGAGGGAGCGCCCTCTCGCTGCACGACATCCTCAAGTCCCAGCCCGACGGCGCGGGGGTGCGGCTCGTTGGCTGAGGTACCCGTCGCCGTCCGTACGCCGACCGTCGTCGACGCGTCGGGACTCGTACTCGGCCGGGCCGCGAGCGTGATCGCAAAACGCCTCCTGAACGGGGAATCGATCGTCGTGGTCAACGCGGAGCGAGCGGTCGTCACGGGCTCGCACCAGCAGGTCGTCGCGTCCTACACCGAGGCCCGCGCCCGCGGTTCCGTCCGCAGCGGACCCCACTTTCCCCGCTACCCGGACCGGATCTTCCGTCGGACGGTCCGCGGCATGGTCCCCCACCTCAAGACGCGGGGGAAGGAGGCGATGCGTCGCCTCGAGGTCCACATCGGGGTCCCGCCCGCCTACCAGAGCGCCGTCGCCGTCCCGCTCGAGGCGGCGCGGCCGAAGCCTGCGCTGCGGACCCCGATCACGCTCGCCGAGGTCACGCGATTGCTCGGAGCGCACGTATGAAGAGCCCCCAGATTGTCCTCGCGACCGGGAAGCGCAAGACGGCCATCGCCCGTGCCACGGTGCGCAAGGGCGTCGGGGCCGTCCGGGTGAACGACCGGCCGCTCGAGCTGGTCGAGCCCGAGCTCGTCCGCCAGAAGATCCAGGAGCCGCTCCTCATGGTCGGCGACCGTTCGCGTACGCTCGATATCTCGGTGAACGTCACCGGAGGCGGGATCGTGGGGCAGGCCTCCGCCGCCCGGACCGCGGTGGCCCGCGGACTCCTCACCTGGCTCAAGGACGACCAGCTGAAGGAGATGTTCCGCCGCTACGATCGTTCGCTGCTCGTCAACGACCCGCGCCGCAAGCTGCCGAAGCGACCCGGTGGCCGCGGGGCGCGCAAGCGCCGCCAGAAGTCGTACCGCTGAGGGGAGTCACCACCCATGACGATGATGGTGCCGGTCCGCTGCTTCACCTGCGGGGCGGTCATCGGACAGCACTGGGACCAGTACCGAGAACGCACCGCCCGCGGAGAGAACGCCGGCCAGGTCCTGGACGCCCTCGGCCTCCAGCGGTACTGCTGCCGCCGCATGCTGCTGACGCATGTCGACCTCCTGGACGAGGTCGGCCCGTACGGCTGACCTCCTCGGTCCAACCTCCCCTCGGTCGCGTCCGCGACGACCCG
>JAJZDF010000042.1 GCA_021828715.1 Thermoplasmata archaeon | reverse complement strand
GTGTCGGCAAGCAAGAGGCGCCCGAAGGCGGCGAGAGATCGGGCCTCCCGGTACCGGCGGGCCTCCTCCCGGAGCAGCCGCCGTTCGAGCCGGAGGAGCTCGGCCGGTCCCCGCCACACGAGGGGCGGCGGCGGGCGGAGGCGATCGTACGCCTCCGCGAGCACGACCGCGTCGAGCCGACGGGCCGCCCCGGCGACCGCCCGGCTCTTCCCGGCGCCGGACGGCCCCTCGACGGCGACGACCGCCCCGCGCATCGCCCGCTCCAGCGCGGGCGGGGTAATGAGGGGGGCCACGGGGCGGCTTTTATCGCGGCGGCCGCTCGGCGGCCCAGATGGCCGACCCCGTCCCACCCGCCGCGGCGCCGCACCGGCACGCCGCGCGGGTCCTCGAGGTCGACGGGCTGGCCGAGATCGCCCGCGAGCTCGAGCGCACGGGGAGCGAGCCGGACGGCGTCGCGCTGATGGCGCCGAAGGGCCGCGTCTACGCGGTGCGGCTCGACGACGTGCCGCTCAAGGCGGCCCCCCTCCTGAAGCAGGAGCTCCTCGCGGTCGGCGGCGACTCCGCCCACGCCCGCGGGATCGCCGACCACTCGGTCCCGTCGACCGCGGTCGTCCTGCTCGCCACCTGGGCCCAGTACCGCCGGCTCCTTCCGAAGCTCGCGCGCCAGCCGTTCCGCCTGGAGGCGATCGGGGAGGAGGTCGAGCGGGCGCTCCGCGCCTACCTCCGCCGGGGCGCCCGCGAGATCCGGGGCGCGCACCGCCGCTTCCCGGTCGGGGACCGGCCCCGGGTGATGGGGATCGTGAACATCACGCCCGACTCGTTCTCGGACGGCGGACGCACGCTCGAGCCGGCGGCGGCAATGGCCCACGCGGAGCGGCTCGTCGCCGAGGGGGCCGACCTCCTCGATCTCGGGGCGGAGTCGACCCGCCCCGGCGCGACCCCGGTGTCGCCGGAGGCGGAGTGGCGGCGCCTGGAGCCGGTCCTCCGCGCCGTCGTGGGGCGGATCGCCGTGCCGATCTCGGTCGACACGCGCCACGCGGAGGTGGCGGCGCGGGCGATCGACGCCGGGGCGGACGTCGTCAACGACGTGGAGGGGCTCCGCGACCCCGCGATGCGGCGGGTCGTGGCGGAGCGCGGTGCGGCGGCGATCGTCGTCCACATGCGCGGCACCCCGGAGACGATGCAGGCGGACCTCGCCTACGCCGACGTGCGGGACGAGGTGTACCGGTGGATCGCCGCCCGGACGGACGAGGCGGCGGCGGACGGCATCGCCTCCGAGCAGCTCCTGGTCGATCCCGGGATCGGCTTCGGGAAGTCGGCGGCGCAGAGCGTCGAGCTCCTCGCCCGCGCGGCGGAGCTGCGCAGCCTCGGCTACCCGGTCGTCGTCGGTGCCTCGCGGAAGTCGTTCCTGGGCGCGGCGCTCGGGCCCCGCGACGCCGAGGGGCGGCTCGAGGCGAGCGTCGCGGCCGCGGTGCTGGCGGCGTCCCGCGGGGTCGAGGTCGTCCGGGTCCACGACGTCGGCCCGACGGTGCGGGCGCTCGCGGTCGTGCGGGCGGTGCGCGAGACCGCCGGCGCGCCGTCGTCGGACGCCTGAGCGCCTACGGCGGCGGGCTCCCGTCCTCCGGCACGTCGATCTCGAGGACGAGGGCGCCCTGGTAGTCGCAGGCGAGGCAGTGGTAGACGGCGCCGGTGATCATGCCGGCGACCTGGACGATCTTCGCCGACCCGCACTGCGGGCACACCAGGACCCGCCTACCGTTCCTCGGGCGGCGCCGCATCTCCTTCCTCCGGCCGAGCGTCGGATCCCCGCCCGGCCTCCTCCGCCGACCCGGGGGCGGAGGCGGGCGGGGCGTCCCCCTCCCCGCCGCCGGCCGGCGGGCCCGCCGTGCCCTCCTCCGGGGCCGGGAGAACGATCGCGTCGCGCACCTCGTCCCCCTCGTCCAAGCGGATCACGCGCACGCCCAGGGTGTTCCGCGACTGGGTGCGGATCCCCTTCACCGTCATGCGGATCGTGACGCCGGTCCGCGTCGTGACGAGCAGTTCCGAGGCGTCCGTCGCGGGCAGGACCGCGACGACCGAGCCGTTCCGCTCCCCGGTCTTGATCGTCCGCACCCCCTTCGCGCCGCGCGCGGTCTTCCGGTACTCCTCGACCGGCGTTTGCTTGCCGAAGCCGGTCGTCGTGAGGGAGAGGAGGGTCGGGAAGCGCGTCGAGACCGGGGCCATCGCGACGACGTGGTCGTCCTTCTCCTCGGAGAGGCGGACGCCGATGACGCCGTAGGTGGCGCGTCCCGTCGGCCGGACCTCCCCGAGCGCGAAGCGGACGAGCTGCCCGCTCGCGGTCGCGAGGAGGATCTCCTCCGCCTCCCCCGCGACCTGGGCGACGTCGACGAGCTCGTCCCCCTCCTCGAGCAGGATCGCCTGGATCCCGCTCGTGCGGATGTTCTGGAACTGGGCGAGGGCGGTCCGCTTGACGAGTCCGCGGCGGGTCGCGAAGAAGAGGGCGCCGTCGCCGTCGAGGTCGTGGATCGGAAGCAGCGTCTGGACCCGTTCGCCGTCCTTGAGCCGGGGAAGCAGGTTGATCAGCGCCTTCCCCTTCGACTGCCGGCTCCCCTCGGGGAGCTCGTACGCCTTGAGCCGGTAGACGCGGCCCAGGTTCGTGAAGAAGAGGACGTCGTCGTGGGTCCGGGTGACGAACGTCCGGATGACGTAGTCCTCCTCCTTCGTCTCGATCTGCCCGAGCCCGCGGCCGCCCCGCCGCTGCCGGCGGTACTGGTCGAGCGGCATCCGCTTCACGTAGCCGGCGCGGGTGACGAGGAGGACGACGTCCATCTCCGGGACGAGGTCGGCGAGGGTCCGGGCGCTGAATCCCGGGACGATCCGCGTCCGCCGGGCGTCGCCGAACCGCTGCTTGAGGTCCCCGAGCTCCGCGACGATCAGCCCGTCCAGCCGCTTCGGGTCGGCGAGGATCTCGCGGAGCTCCTTCGCGAGCGCCTCCTTCTCGGCGCGCTCCGCCTCGATCGTCTCCGATTCGAGGGCGGTGAGGCGGGAGAGGCGCATGTCGAGGATCGCCTTCGCCTGCTCGCTGGAGAGCAGGAACTTCCCCATCAGGCTCGCCTCGGCGCTCGGGGCGTCCTTCGACCGCCGGATGATCCGGATCACCTCGTCGATGTGGTCGATCGCGGTGAGGAACCCCTCGAGGAGGTGGAGCCGCTCCTCGGTCTTGCGGAGGTCGAACTTCGTCCGCCGGGCGATCGTCGTGCGGCGGTGGGCCAGGTGGAGGTCGAGGAGCTCGCGCAGCGGGAGGACCCGCGGACGTCCCTCGAGGATGCAGAGGTTGATCACGCCGAAGCTCGTCTCGAGCGGCGTGTGCTCGTAGAGGTGGTTCAGGACGATCTCCGCGGGCGCGTCCCGGCGGAGCTCCAGCACCACGCTCGTGCCGTTCCGGTCGGACTCGTCCCGGAGGTCGGTGATCCCGTCGATCCGCTTCGACCTCACGAGGTCGGCGATCAGCTCGAGGAGCTGCGCCTTGTTGACCTCGTACGGGATCTCGGTGATCACGATCTCGTCCTTGCCGTCGCGCTCCCGGATCTCGGCGGTCCCGCGGAGGTGGAGGGTGCCGCGCCCGGTGAGGTAGGCATCGCGGACCCCCTGGGCGGAGAGGTAGCCCCCGGTCGGGAAGTCGGGGCCGGGGAGGAGCCGCATCAGGTCGTCGAGGGTCGCGGCCGGGTTCTCGAGGAGGAGCAGGAGCGCGTCGGCGACCTCCCCCAGGTTGTGGGGGGGCATGTTGGTCGCCATCCCGACGGCGATCCCGGCGGAGCCGTTCACGAGCAGGTTCGGGACCTTCGACGGCAGGACGAGCGGCTGCTGGAGCGATCCGTCGAAGTTGTCGGTCCAATCGACGGTCTCCTTCTCGATGTCGGCCAGGATCTCCTCGGCGAGGGCGGAGAGGCGGGCCTCGGTGTACCGCATCGCCGCCGCCGAGTCGCCGTCGATCGACCCGAAGTTCCCCTGGCTGTCGATCAGGGGATACCGGAGCGAGAACGGCTGCGCCATCCGGACGAGCGCGTCGTAGACCGCGAGGTCGCCGTGCGGGTGGTACTTCCCGAGCACGTCCCCGACGGTGCGCGCGCTCTTGCGGAACGGCCGGTCGTGGGTCGCCCCGGACTCCCACATCGACCAGAGGATCCGCCGCTGGACCGGCTTCATGCCGTCCCGGCCCTCGGGCAGGGCGCGCCCGACAATGACGCTCATCGCGTAGTCGATGTAGCTCGTGTGCATCTCCCGCTCGAGCGGGTGGTCGTGCACCCGGTCGGCCGGGCCCTCCGTCGGGGGCGGCGGCGTCTCCGTCACGGCGTTCCTCCGAGGTGGAGCTGGGCGGCGACGATCCGGTCGACGGCCTCGAGGAACCGGTCGCGGCTCCCCGGCGGGATCGTCGCCCCGCTCGCGACGCGGTGCCCGCCGCCTTCGCCGCCGACCGCCGCGGCGCCGAGACGCAGCGCCGTCGAAAGGTCGAGACCCCCGTCAACGAGACGGAGGGTCCCGCGGCCGCTCACCTTGATCGGTCCCTCCCCCTCCTCCGAGAAGGCGAGGACGGGACGTTCCGGCGAGAGGAGGTAGTTCATCGCCATGCCGGCCTGGGTCCCGGCGAGGGTCGTCTCCGGGCTCGCGAACCAGCGGAGACCGGCCATCTCGTGGACCCCGTCCCGCTCGATGCGTTGCAGCCCTTTCAGGATGCCCTCGCGCCATGCGGACTCCGCCCGGCGCGCCCGGTCGAACGCCCCGGAGTCCCCGAGGGCCATCGCGACGCCGACTCCGGGCTCCTTCGCCCGCCCGGTGGCGCCCTGCAGGTTCGAAAGGTCCTCGGCGTCCATCCCGAGCGACGGCAGGAACCACCGCTCCTGGTCGAGGAGCGCGACGAACTCGGGGAGCACCCCGTCCGCCTCCAGCTTCGCCCGCAGCGCCCCGACGAGGGCGCCGACCGCTTCCGCGGGGAGGCCCTCGACGCGCCCGGCGGGGTCGATCCCGAGGCGGCGGAGGAACTCCGCCGCCCGGGCCGGCTCCCCGGAGAGCCCCCGGAAGTAGGGGTCGATCGCGTGGGCGAGCGCCTCCCCGACGGTGGGGCCGAGCAGGGCGATCCCGGGCCGGCGAACGACGACGGAGCGGCGGATCGCTTCGTCGACCAGGGTGGCGTTGAGCCCGCGGAACCCGCCGACGTGCATCCGATCGCCGATCGCGCCCGACAGGCCCCACGGGGCATTGTCCCAGTTGACGGGGTCGAGAAAGACCGTGAACAGGAACGTGAGCATCGAGGCGCAGAGCTCGCTCATGCCGTCGACGCCCCAGTCGAGCGGGTTCACGAGCGCGACGTGCGGAGGGAGCTCGGGGGGGTCGGGGACCCCCGGGTACCGGTGATGGTCGAGGACGACGACCGGGGCGGGGTGGCCCGCGTACTCGTCCAGCCAGCTCGCCCCCGTGTCGGCGATGAGCACCGGTCCCTTGGTCGCCGCGAGGAGCCCCCGCATCCGCTCCCGCTCGACGCCGACCAGCGGGGTCGCCTGGACCGGATAGCCGAGCCGCCCGAACGCGCGGACGGCGGAGGAGGCGCTCGCGATGCCGTCGGCATCGTAGTGGTAGATGATCCGCCAGCGACGGGGGTGGCCGAGGACCAGCGCGCGGGCCCGTTCGAACTCGCTGCGGTACCGCGGATGCTCGACGAACCCGTCCGGCCCCGCCGGCATCACTTCCCCCGGAGGCGTGGAAGTGCCGACATGCCGGCGGGGGGGACTCTCCCGGCTTCTTGAAGCCGTCGGTCCCGGCCCCGCGGCCGGGAACGCCGAAGCGGGGAACGAAGGCTGCGCCGGGCGGCCGGGAATCGGCGGGGCCGTCCGGTGAGTGGGGAGCGGTCCGTTCGCGGGCGGACGCCGGGCGGCACCGGGCCGGTCCGGCGCGTTACAAAGTGGCCCATCGAGAAAGCCCACCTCGTTAGAGGTGGGATGAATCGATGGCATTATACCCTTCGAGTGTGTAGATGGGTCATGGTATATCGGCA
>JAJZDF010000041.1 GCA_021828715.1 Thermoplasmata archaeon | reverse complement strand
CGAGGTAGCAGATCGGCCCTTCCTCCACGTACCCGAGGGTAACCGGGCCCCCGGGGAGGTCGAGTTCGAGGTGTCGGGGCTCGGCGGAGGCGGCGGGGGCGCTGCCCGCGGCGGGAGCGTGCGGCGTCGGCGGAGCGACTCCCGGCAGGCGGCGGCCCGGTGTCATCGGGGGGCCACTCCCCAGCGCGTTGCGGACGGAGGGAGGTAGCGGAGATCGAGCACGCCGTCCGAGCGCTCCCCCCTCCAAGCGCACGCGGCGCAGAGCTCCGCGGCTTGGTCCGGAACTCCCGCCATGTCGGCCCCGCAGCGGGGACACGCCAGAAATTCCACAGGCAGTCTCGCCGATCCCCGGCGGGTTCCCTCGTCCCGTTCGAGGAGTACGAACCGTTGCGGGAACCCGGGAGCCGCGGCGCAGGCAGAGCCGAGACGGAGGAAAAATCCGGCCGGGAGACGTCGTACGACGGCGAACTCCTCGAATCCGTTCGCCCATTCGGCGACGGGACGGAACCCCGCCGCGGTCGCCAGGCGCCCGAACGCGGATCGTCCGTCCACGTAGACCGGGAACGGGCGGGTCGGCAGGGCGCGCCGCCCCCGCCCGAACGTGACGGACCGGAACCGGGTGGCGTCGGGACGGGTCAGCGCGCGGCTCACGTCTTGCACGAGCGTGCCCACGGACGGGCGCGGGGCGTACGAGAGGAGGAGCCGGCCGCCCGGGCAAAGCACCCGGGAGACCTCCGCGAGGGCGCGGGCGGGGGAGTCCAGGTGATGGTAGACGCGGATCAGGGAGGCGGCGGAGAAGGCGCCGTCCCGATAGGGGAGGTGGTAGAGATTCGCGGCGATCCGCCACCGACGGGTCCGGTCGCTCCCGGGAGGCGGCAAGCGAGCGAGGGCCTCCCGGTCGAAATCGCAGGCGACGACCTCCGGGGCGACCGCTTCGATTTCCGGCAGCAGACGGCCGAACCCGGTGCCGACCTCGAGTACCCGGTCGACCCGCATCCGAGCCAGGGCGCGGCCGAGGATGGCTCGCTCGACCTCCGTGACCCGGTCCCTTCCTCGCCAGAGGGCCCGGAAGTCGAACCGGTCGTAGTCGCTGACCGCTTCCCCGTCGGCGCGGTCGGAGGGGGGTACGGGATTCACAGCCGTCGGCCGCAGTCCCGAGGAAGGCATGACTGTGCGGGCTCCCCCGCAGCGCCGACTCGACCGGGCGTCGGGCGGCAGCACCTATATCTACGGGTTCGACGAGTGCGGCTGCGATCCCGGGTGGCCCGATTGGACGCGAACTACCATCGCGAACTACCCGAAGCGGAGTCGATCAAGTCGCTCCTCTACGCGGTGCGGCTCCTCGCCGTGATCTTCGGGGTCCTGCTCTTTCTGTTCGGGATCGTCTACTTGGCGATCGTTCTCGTCTTCGCCAGATCGTGCGGGATGATGGCGTTCGGCACCTACTGCGGGGCGCCGGTCGGCGCGGCCCTGGTCGGCCCGGTGCTGCTCCTGATCTTCGGCGTGGTGGACGTTGTGATCTACCTCAAGATGAAGGAGATCGAAGGAAAGGTCAACGCCCGCCAGTACGAGGCGGCGAAGGAGCAGACGCTCGTCTGGATGATCCTTGGGTTCATCCTCGGTGGGGTCATCGTCGGCATCCTGCTCGTGATCGCGTACGTCAAGTTCGACCCTCTGATCCGGACCGCGCAGCTACCGCCGGTCGGTGGCGCCGGCTTCCCGTCGGGCGCCTATTCCGTTCCGCCGCCGCTCCCCCCCAGCCCTCCCACCGGGGGTGCGCCACCGCCCCCGACGACGGCCCCATTCTGCACCAAGTGCGGACGGCCCACGACCTACATCCCCCAGTACGGCCGCTTCTACTGCTACGACGACCAGCTCTACGCGTGAACCCGGCATCGGATGCGCACGCGGGCGGGGGCCAGGGACCCCCGCCATCCCGGGGAAGGCTCTCCTCGCCCGGCTCTCGACTCCGTCCGGTGGTGCCTTCCGGCTTCGGGGGGCCCAAGGGCCCCGGGTCGGCAGGGGGCGGTATCGGTCCCGGACCCTCTACCTGCAGTCCCGGACTCGAGCCGCGCCGTATGCCTTACCCGCCTCGTTCGACGGATATTGCCGCCGGGCCTCCGTGCCGGATCGGTTCGAGGAACCGCGGTCCGGCCGGGGGCGAGGGAGGGATGCCGAAGTCGTTCGTCCCGCAAACCCGTAAGGAGCACGCGCCGCCACCGGCCGCGGGGATCGACCGGACGTCCAGCTATCGGAAGGGGGCGAAATGGCTCCCGAACGCTACACTCCGTTCGGGTATACCTCGGCGATGAGCGAGACAACGCGCGGCGTACTGTACCCCGCCCGAGCCACGATCCGGTCCTTGGTCAGGATGCGGCGCCGTCCGATGAACCCCCGGGAGAGGATGAACAGGTGCGAGTACGTCTTCGTGGTGATCGCGAAGATCGCCCCCTCCGGCTCGATCAGGATCTTGATCACCCGATGCTCGGATATCCACTTTCGGGCCACGACCGCCTAGGCGGGCCGCGCGGCATATACTTTCAACGTCGGTCGTGCGTCGGGCAACCCTTTTTAAGGAGCCCAGCGCCTGCCTCCGGCGAATGCCTCGCACCCTGAGGGGAGAAACCCCTCCATCGGTCGCCTGAACGGGACCGTTTTCGACCCGACCATGGATGTTCTCGAGGCGATTCGCACGCTGAGGCCGTGCGCGGATTTCGCGTCCCGCCCACTCGCCCCCGAGACCCTCAAGAAGGTCCTGGGGGCGGCTCGGCTGGCACCGAGCCAACGGAACCTTCAGCCGTGGCGATTCGTGGTCGTGCGGGACGACGAGAAGAAGCGCCTGCTCGCGCAGGCGAGTCCCAAGGGCCGGCTCGTCGCAAGTGCCCCGGCCGTCATCGTCGCCTTCGCTGTCGAGGAGGATATTCCCGTGACGATCGGCGGGTACATCTCCGCCTACCCGCTCGACGTCGCCGTCTCCATCGGCCACCTCGAACTCGCCGCCACCGCCGAGGGACTCGCGACGAACTGGATCGTCGAGTTCAACGACGAGAAGGTGCGGGCGGTGCTGAACGTTCCCGAGGGGATCCATCCCCTCGCGCTGATCCCAATCGGCTACCCCGCCGACGCCAACGGGAAGGGAAAGCCGGTCGAGGACGGGCGGAAGAGCCCGGACGAGATCATCGCCTACGACGAGTACCCGTGGTGAACGCCGCCCCTCGCACGATCACCTTCGTGAGCCGCAACCCCGGGAAGGCCCGGGAGGTCGCCGCGGTCCTTGCCCCGTTCGGCATTCGGGTCCGGTGGCGCCGACGGGAGCTCGCGGAGCCGCAGGCGTCGTCGCTGGCCGAGGTAGTGCGGGCGAAGCTCGCGGCGGTGCAGGACGTCCCCGGCCGGGTCCTGGTCGAGGACTCCGGCCTGTTCATCCCCTCGCTGCACGGTTTCCCGGGAGTCTACTCCGCCCATTTTCTCGAGGTGTGGGGGTTTGGCCCGATGCTCGAACTGCTCCAACGACGAGAACGCCGCGCGTACTTCCGGACGGTCGCCGGGGTCCGGCACGGCCGACGGATCGCGACGTTCTCGGGGGAGGTCCACGGATCGATCGCCTCCCGCCCGCGCGGGCGGGGCGGCTTCGGCTACGACCCGATCTTCATCCCTACCGGCTGGAAGCAGACGTTCGCCGAGGTGCCCGCTGCCGAGAAGGATACGATCTCGCACCGGGCGCGGGCGATCCGTAAAGTCGGCGAGTTTCTCGCCCGGAGCCGACCGGACCGGTGACCCCCGACCGACCGCCGCTCCGCCGGCGGCCGTTGCGGTGGCTCGCCACTTGCGTCGGAGGTCCGGGGTCGCTGTCGACGAACGCCGTCGGAGCCGCGCCGCGAGACGCGCCTCGCCCCCCGGAGTGACTGGGGACGTTCCTCGGGTCCGAACGGCCGCCGGTCCCCGCGCGGCGGGGGCATACCACGGCGCGGCACCCCCCGTCGATGTCGCTTCCGAACGGGACCTGTCGGGGACCGGGTCGGATCGACCACCCGCTCGATTCACACGGGATCCTCTTCCGTCGGCCCGGTCGGCGTTCCGCCCGGAAGGCAGCATGGGATCCCGCGCTCCCGTTCTCCCTCGGACGGACGGCCGGGGCGTTTCGGCCCCGAGTCCGACCGACGCATGGAAGGGGCCCCGAGCCCCCGTACGGCCCTGCGATCTCGCGCGCAACGTGCACGGGCCTGCTTGTCGCTCGCCGTGACGGGCGGCGATCCCCCCGACCCGGCGGTCGGCCAACGGGATTTACCGCCGCGCGGAACGACCCCCCGGGGAACCCCGGGGGGCGGGAAGAGGTTGGTCGAGGCGACCGCTCGTCCGGTCTAGTCGTCGCCGAAGTCGCCCATGCCGCCGCCCATGCCGCCCATGCCCCCCATGCCGCCGCCGGGGCCGCCGGGGCCCCCGCTCGGGGGCGGGGACGACTTGGACGCGATGACGTCGTCGATCCGCAGGATCATCACCGCGGCGTCGGTGGCGCTCTCGATCGCCTGGCGCCCGACACGGATCGGTTCGATGACGTGGATCTCGCCCATGTCGCCGACCTTCCCGGTCGAGAGGTTGACGCCCGAGTGCTGGTGTCCGGCCTTGTGGGATTTGCGCAGGTCGATCAGGATGTCGATCGGGTCGAGCCCGGCGTTCTCGGCCAGGGTCCGCGGGATCGTCTCCAGCGCGTCCGCGAACGACTCGAACGCGATCTGCTCGCGCCCGCCGATCCGCGCCGCCTCGTCCCGGAGCCGCATCGCGAGCTCCTCGGCCGTCGCGCCGCCGCCGTAGACGTACCGGCCGTCCTCGACCGCGACCGCGACCACGTTGAGCGCATCGTCCATCGACCGCTCGATCTCATCCAGCACGTGCTCGGTGCCTCCGCGCATCAGGATCGAGACGGCCCGGGCCTTCTTGGCGCCCGTGACGAACGTGAGCGCGTCATCGCCGATCTTGCGCTCCTCGACGAGGCCCGCGGTGCCGACGTCCTGCGGGGTGAGCTCGCTGACCTTGGAGACGATGTTCGCCCCGGTCGCCTTGGCGAGCTTCTCCATGTCCGACTTCTTGACGCGCCGGACGGCGTAGATCCCTTCCTTGGCGAGGAAGTGCTGCGCGAGGTCGTCGATCCCCTTCTGACAGAGGACGACGTTCGCCCCGGACTTCTTGACCTGGTCGACCATGCGCCGCAGCATGTTCTCCTCCTCGGCCAGGAAGGCGTTCAACTGGCTGGGGTCGTTGATCTCGATCTTCGCGTCGATCTCGGTCTTCTTGATCTCGAGCGCTGCGTCGAGGAGGGCGATCTTCGGGTTCTCGATGCGGTTCGGCATCCCGGAGTGGACCTTCTCCTTGTCGACGATCACGCCCTCGATGAGCTGGGTATCGGTCATCGAGCCCCCCTGCTTCTTGATCAACTGGATGTTGTCGAGGTCGACACCGGTGGTCCCTTCGGCCTTCCGCTCCGCGACCGCCGTCACGGCCTTCACGGCAATGTCGGCGAGCTGTTCGCGGTTGTAGGAGACCGACTTCGAGGCCATCGACGTCACGGCGATCCGCCGGAGGTTCTCCAGATCGCTCGCCGCGATCGGCTGGGAGATCTGCTGGAGGATCTCGAGGGCCTTCGTGGACGCCATCCGGTAGCCCTGGGAGATGATCGTCGGGTGGATGTTCTGCTCGATCAGGGTCTCGGCGCGCTTCAGCAACTCGCCGGCCAGCACGACCGCCGTGGTCGTCCCGTCCCCGGCCTCCTGGTCCTGGGTCTTGGCGACCTCGACCAGCATTTTCGCCGCGGGATGCTCGACATCCATCTCCTTCAGGATGGTGACCCCGTCGTTCGTCACGACGACGTCGCCCATCGAATCGACCAGCATCTTGTCGAGCCCGCGCGGGCCGAGCGTCGAGCGCACCGCGTCCGCGATCGCCTTCGCGGCCTGGATGTTGTTCGAGAGCGCCCCACGGCCCTTCTCACGTCGCGTTCCTTCCTTCAGCACCAGAATCGGCGTCTGTCCCGTTAGCATGGTTCCAACCCTCCGAGTGTCCACTCGGTAGTCAACTTCAGTAGGAATGCGGTTCTATTTAAAGAAACCCCTTCGGCAAATTGGGGGGGCGTACGGAAATCCGCTTCCGTCGGGGCCGAGCGGGAGGTGCGCCGGTCGCACCGGGCCCTCCGGCCCCGGGACCCGGCCTCACGGTCCCGGCGCGACCCACGCACGC
>JAJZDF010000040.1 GCA_021828715.1 Thermoplasmata archaeon | reverse complement strand
GCGGAGCAGCAGTCCCTCGCGAAGTACGGCCTCAACTACGTCACCGAGCACTACCTGCCCGAGAAGCTCGCCGAAATGGGCGTCCTGTAGGACGCATCAGGGTCGGATCCGCAGGCCGGTCCGTCGCTCGACGTCGCGGATCGCCGCGAGCGTGGCGGAGCGCTCTCCCCGCGGCAGGTGCCCCGACGGATCCGCCTCGATGGCGACCGAGAGCGCCCGCAGGTGGTCGTAGACCCGGTCGGTCGCGAGATCGGCGGTCAGATCGAGGCGCACCCCGTCCGCCACCTCCCGGGCACGCAGGCGTCCGACCCGGCCCGCAGCTCCCGGCCGCAGCCAGCCCTGGAGGGTCCGACGGAGATGCGCCCACTCGCCCGCCGCGCGGCGGAGACCCTCGGGGCTCCAGTGGAACCGCTCGGTGAGCGGGGATCCCAGGAGGTACCAGCGAAGCGCGTCCGGGCCGACCTCGCGAAGGGCCGTGCGGAGCGGGACCAGGTTGCCGCGGGACTTCGACATCTTCGATCCGTCCCAGAGGACGAGGCCCGGATGGACGAAGATCTTCGCGAACGGTCGACGGTCGAGCGCGAGGGCGATCTCGTTCTCGGCGTAGTGATGCGGAAAGATGAGGTCCGTCCCGCCCCCATGGATGTCGACCGGCAGGCCGAGGATGTCGTTCGCCATCGCGTAGCATTCGAGGTGCCAGCCGGGAGTCCCGCGTCCCCACGGCCCCTCCCACGACGGGCGCGGCGGATCCTGCAGCTTCCAGACGAGGAACTCGCCGGCGGCCCCGTCGCCCAGGGGGAAGGGGTGCCCCGGCTCCCGGACCGCATGGGCCGCCAGGTCGGCCGCCGTCGCAAAGTTGACCCCCCGCGGCCGGACCGGGGGCGTGTAGAGCCATTCGGCACCCTGCCGCCGGACCCGGCCGGTCTTTGCGAGCCGGCGCACGACCTCCGTCATCTGGGGGACGTAGTCGCTCGCGCGGGGACGGTAGTGCGGCGGGAGGATCCTCAGGGCGTGGAGATCCCGGAGGAAGCCGGCCTCCTCGCGGAGGGCCAGATCGCGCCAGGAGAGACCGAGCTCGGCCGCACGGGCGTCGATCTTGTCCTCGAAGTTCGTGACGTTCATCACATGGCGGACCGGGATCCCCTCCGCCTCGAGGTGGCGGCGGACGAGGTCGAAGAAGAGGTAGGTACGGGCGTGGCCGACGTGCGCCCCGTCGTAGACCGTCGGCCCGCAGACGTAGAGGGTGAGGGGACGCCGGGCGCGGTGGGGAACGGGGACGGCCCGCGCGGAGAAGGTGTCCCGGAGGAGGAGGTCCATCGCCGCTCCGGAGCCGCCCGGGAGGCGCTTAACCCTTTGCCCGGGCCGCTCGAAAGATAGCTTGATTTGGCCCTCGGACGTGGCGGGGCTGCCCCGATGGAGACCGTGTTCCTGCTGGTCGAGACCGAGGTGGGCCAACTCGAGCTCGTGCTCGAGCGAGTACGGTCGATCCCCGGCGTAACGGAGGTCGAGGCGGTGACCGGCCCGTTCGACCTGATCGTGAAGCTTCAGGCCCCTCATCTCAACACGGTCCTCGATACGGTCGTGCACAAGATCCGGCGCGTCCCAGGGATCAAGTCGACCGAGACCCTCGTGAGCGTTGCCTCCGGCTAGCCGCGCCGACGGAACACGCCGTCCCAGACAACGACCGGGAAGTCGGGCTCCCCGTCCGGATGCTCCCGAAGATACGCCGCTTCGAACGTGTCGCCGGCCAACCCCGACAGTTCCGTGAAGGTGTAGAACCGTAGGGGCGGGCGTCCCCCGCCGGGATCGACGAGGCCGGGCCCGAGCCGGAGCCCCCGGCCGACCCCCGGGTCGGCGGTGGAACGCGCCCGCACGAACCACCAACCGCCCGGGCGGAGGGCCCGGCCGATCGCCCGGGTCGTGAGGGCCCGATGCGCGTCGTCCACCTCGAGGTTGAGGTAGAGGTTGGCGTACGCCGCGTCGAGCGAACCGGCCGGAAGCCCCTCCAGGAAGGACAGGCCGTCCGCGGGGCGGACATGTTCCAACGGCGGGACCTCCCCCCGGAGGGCGGCCAGACGTTCGTTCGCCCGCCGGCAGGCGACCGAGGAGAGGTCGCACCCCTCCACCTCAAAGCCGTGCGCGGCGAAGTAGGCCAGGTCCTGCCCGGTCCCGCAGCCGATCTCCGCGACCCGTCCTCCCGGCCGCTCGCGAAGCAGGAGCCCGACCGCCAGCCGGGCGAAGGAGCTCGCCGTCGGCCCAAAATAGTCCGGATCCTCGGAGTAGATCGAGTCGAAGTATCCCCGGATCCCGTCCATGACGGGCGGACGATGGCCGGGTACCGCAAGACGGTTGCCCGCCCGCGCGGGAGTATATACTGGCGGCGGATGCCCGGCCATGGTCGCCGTCGGGGACCCCCTGCCCAAGTTCGCCGCAGCCGATCAAGACGGCAAGCCCTTCTCGTCGGACGCCCTTCGGGGCCAGCGGGCGGTGGTCTACTTCTATCCCGCCGCAGATACGCCGGGATGCACGATCGAGGCGAAGGGGTTCCGGGACGAGCTGCCCAAGTATCGGGAGAAGGGGGTGCAGGTCGTGGGCGTCAGTGTCGACGACTGCCCGGCGCAGAAGGCGTTCGCCTCGAAGTACGGCCTCGGGTTCACTCTTCTGTGCGACCCGAAGCGCGAGGTGGCGAAAACGTTCGGCGTGCTCCACCCGCGGGGGGTCGCCCGGCGGGTGACGTTCCTGGTCGGCTCGACCGGCAAGGTCGAAGAGATCGTCGACAGCTCCTCCGCGGAGGAGCACCTTTCCCGCGCTCGCGCCCGCTTCCTCTAGGCCGGCCGCCGAGCGACGGGGACCGGCACCCTGGCCCGGTTACCGGACGGGGGCCGACACGGCCTCGGACGCCCCGAGCCGGGCCCCACGGCGGCCCTTCCGTCCGAGGAAGCTCCACGCACGGTCGCCCAGCAGTTGAAGAGCGGCCGGGACGAAGAACGTCCGAACGATCATCGCGTCGAGGATCACCGCGACGGCGACCGAGAAGCCGATCGCCCGGATCAGCGTGAACTCGCCGACGACCAACGCGGCAAAGGCGCTCGCGAGGATGATCGCGGCCGCGGTGATGATCCCGCCGGTCCGGCCGACCGCCGTCACGATCGCTTCGCTCGAGGTGGAGCCCCGGACCTTTTCCTCCCGGATGCGGGTGAGCAGGAAGATGTTGTAGTCGATGCCCAACCCGAGGATCAGGAGGAAGAGGATCGTCCGCACGTAGAAGAAGAGCGGGAAGCCGAGGAGCTCCTGGAAGACGAGGTACGTCAGCGCCCAGGCCCAGGTGATCGAAAGTCCGATCGTCGCGATCGCCATCACCGCGATGATCCAGGAGCGGAGGACCCCGATCAGGACCACCAGAAGCCCGATCGTCACCGCGACGAGCAGGAGCTCGGTCGCGGTCGCGGTCTCGTCCGCGAGGTCCCCGATCACCGGCGCCCCCCCTCCGAAGGCCAGGTTCGTGACGGCCGGGTGCCCGGACTGGTAGTGATCGAAGTTCGCCTGGACCTGGCGTACGGCCGCGACCGCCGGAGCGGAAAGGCCGGTCGCGGTCGGCTGGAGGGAGATGAGCACCGTGCGCCCGTCGCCGCCGACGAACCCCTGGAGGGTGCCGAGAAGGTCCTCGCGCGGCGCGGTCGGTAGCGACGAGAGGTTGACCCACTCCGCGAGCGGGGCTCCGTACGGCCCGACCGGCGACTCGACGGCGGCGATCCCCGAGGTATTCGACGCGATGGAGGTGAGCGCGGCGATCTCCGAGAACTCGGTCGCGTTGGTCCGATTCCCGACCAGGACTGGGCTTTCGAACGTGACGAGGACGTACGACGGGGTCGCCGACCCGTTGCCGAAGTGATCGTAGTAGACCGCCAGGCCGTCGGACGCTGCGTGGCCGCTGGGGAGCTGGCCGTAGAAGTCGTAGGCGAGGGGGACCTGGACCGCGACGTACACCAGGGGGACGCTCACGAGCAGCAGGATCCCGAGGACCGCCCACGGACGGCGCTGGGTCAGCCGTCCGACCCGGTAGAAGTAGGTCCGTTCGGCGCGGATCCGGGCGTTCGTGCGGGCGGCCCGCCGACGGAACCGCTCGCCGTGGTCCGGCCAGAAGATCCGGGGACCGATGATCTTCAGGAACGCCGGTACGAGGGTAAGCGACAGGAGGATCGTGATCAGGATCGCAAACGAAAGCACCCGGCCCCACTGGGAGAGCAGCGCGACCCCGCTGAACGTCAGCGCCAGGGTCGCGATGATGGCGGTCGAGCCGCTCGTGGCGACGGATTGGCCGGCCCAGCTGAGCGACTCCACGATCGCCTCGTCCGACGAGCGGCCGTTCCGGAGCTCCTCGCGGTAGCGGGCCACCAGGAAGATCGAATAGTCGGTCCCGACACCGAGCACGAAGACCTCTTCGAGCGTCAGCGACGTCGTGTCGACCGCCCCGAAGAGCTTCCCGAGCAGGATCGTCGCCCCCAGGGCGAGGGTGAGGGCGATCCCGAGCCCCGCGAACGTGGCGAGGGGCGTGAGCGGGGAACGGAAGTACAACATGGCGATCACGACCAGCAACCCGATGGTGAGCGGCAGCACGAGCTGGAGAGAGCTGTTGACGATGGAGTTGGTCAGCTGGTCGAGCGGCGCTCCCCCCGTCTGATAGTAGACGATCGAGTGGGTCGCGTCCGATGCGGCGAGCACGGGGGGAACGACCCGGTCGATCTGGTCGAGGTCGGCGTACACCGGGGTGCCTCCCGATGCGTTCGTTACGGAGTCCGCGACCGTGAACGACACCTGGATCAACGACGCGGTGCCGGTGGAGTCCACGTAGGCGGCCCGGACGGCAAACGGGACCGGCAGCGGTTCGGTCGCGAGGGTCGCGTTGGCGACCGTCCCGTTCGCCCAGGTGGCCGCCTCGGCCGCCGAGAGCGACCCGGTCGGGAATGCCGTCCAGACCGTGTCGACCCACGACGCCGGAAAGCCGACCTGCGGGGCGACTATTCCGGCCGCTGCGCTCCGCTGGGCGCTCGCGTTCGTCGCGTTGGCGATCCCGAGGCTCTCGAGCGCCGAGGCCAGGATCGGAAGTGCGGACGGCACCGCGGCGATGTGGGGAAGGAGGGGAGCCACCTGGGAGCGCACGACCGCCTGGGCGCATGCGGCGACCTGGGCGGGATCGGCCGCACAGGCGGCGGTGCCGTTGAACCCGGCGGAGGAGCCGTTGTACCCCTGGTAGAACGCGGCGAGCACGGCGAGGGCAGCGGTATCGTTGCCGAAGGCCCTCTGGGTGGCCCCATACGCCGGGGAGTTGTAGGCCGAGAGGTTCCCGTTCTTGCCCGAAGCGAGCGTCGACCACGCCTGCAGAAACGCCGATGGGGGGCCCCAGACCAGCGCCGCCGATCCGTTCACCGCCGACAAAAGGGGCGTCGGACCGCTCTGCGCCGAAGCCACGGCGCCGGCAGCGATCCGGACCTGGCCGGCAAGGTAGCCGGAGTAGGCGCTGTACACGTTGGAGATCGCGGCGACGTCGGTGAGGCTGCCGTCCGCTCGGAGAGCGGCCGTCACCCGCAGGATCACCGCCTGCCCGTTCGGGTCCGTGAGGTTGGGTCCGACGAAGAGGAGGGTCGACGCCGCGCCCCCCGTCTGGTTGGGAAAGAGGCGGGCGAGTTCGGCGCCCGCGACCGCGCTCGGCGAATGGGACGGAACCGACTCGGTCGAGTTCGTCGTGACCGAGCTCAGCATCGGGAGGAACGGTACGACGAGCACGAGCAACGCGACCCAGAATACTATCGGGTACCACGGGTGCCGGACGATCCCCCGGGCGAGCCGGCCGAAGAGGCGGGCCCCGGCGTGGGGAGTCGCTTCCGTTGCGGGCGCCACGTCGGGCGCGGAGGGCGCAGGAAGATAACCCTACTGGGGAGGGTCGGCCGCTTTCGACGAGGTCGGTGCTCTCCAGGCGGTCGGGAAGTCGGCGGGAAGTACGAAAACGCGGGTTCCCTCGACGACCCAGCCGTGCCGGACCGAGCCGAGCTCCTTCGATCCGCGCCGGGCGACCCCGGTCGCGACCAGGGTGCCGGTGCGCGTCACGAGGGCGACCCGGGCCCCTTCGGCGAACGGGGTCGGGAGCGCCAGGATGCCGCCCTTCGCGAGACCGGCCCCGTGCGCCACGGCGCTCGCCGCCCCGTCCTTGAGGACGATCGTGGGGAACTCCCGCCAGACCTCCTCGAGCGGGTGGAGGAGCGCGAGCAGGGGGGCGGGGTCGCCCTCGTCGGCG
>JAJZDF010000039.1 GCA_021828715.1 Thermoplasmata archaeon | reverse complement strand
GGCGGGTGATCTTCTCGGTCCCGACCCGGGCCTTCTTCCCGGACTTGTTGAGCTTCGTGGGCGTCTTCCAGAGGTACCCGTCCTTGCCGAGGTAGTACAGGTAACCCTTCTCTCGCTTGACTTGCTCCTTGCCGACTTTTTCCGCCATGTGGCGCCTCTGCTCGCCGGTAGGAAAGGGCCCCCTATTTAGACCTGCTGACGGAGCCTCCTCGGAAACACGACGGTTCCCTGACGGCAAACGACGGTCGGCCGGACGTCGAACCGGTAGCCGAGATGGTCGGCCGAAGGGACGGGGAAGAGCGCGAGGTCGGCCGGGCGGCCGACCTCGATCGTGCCGGCGTCGGCGAGGCCGCTCGCGTGGGCGGCGTTGACGGTCGCCGCCGTCAGCGCCTCCGCCGGCGTGAGGCGTCCCCCGTGGACGGCGAGCGCCATCGCGAGCGGGAGCGACTCCGACCAGGTGTTCGGCGAGGCGTCGGAGCCGAGGGCGACCGGCACCCCCGCGTCGACGAGCTCCCGGCCCGGGCTCCGGCGTGCGGGGGCCGACGCGAAGGCGGTGACCGGCAGCAGCACCGCGGTCACCCCGGCCGCGGCGAGCGCCCGGTAGTCGCCCGGGGTCGCACGCAGCAGGTGGTCGGCGGAGGTCGCCCGAAGACGGGCGGCCAGTCGGGCGCCCCCCGACCGGACGAACTCCTCGGCGTGGACCTTCACCCCGAGGCCGAGGGCTAGCGCCGCCCGGAGCAGGCGCTCGGCCTCGGGGACGGAGAAGTAGCCGGGCTCGCAGAAGACGTCGACGAAGCGGGCGAGGCCCTCCCGGGCCACCCGCGGGAGAGCGTCGCGGACGAGGGTGTCGACGTAGCGGGCCGCCTCGCCCCGCGCCTCGGGCGGCACGGCGTGCGCACCGAGGAAGGTGGGGACGAGCCGCACCCCCGTCCGGCGGGCGAGCGCCGGCACGAGCCGAAGCAGGGCGACCTCGCCGCGGGCCGAGAGCGCATACCCGCTCTTCACCTCGACCGCGGTCGTCCCCGCGGCCGCCATCCCCGCGATCCGTTTCGACGTTTGGTCGACCAGCGCGTCGGCGGTGGCCCGGCGCGTCGCCCGGACCGTCGCGAGGATCCCGCCGCCCCTCCGCGCGATCCCGGCGTAGTCGAGCCCCCGGGCCTTGAGCGGCAGCTCGAACGCACGGTCGCCGGCGAAGAGGACGTGGGTGTGGGCGTCGACCAATCCGGGAACGAGGGTGCCGCCGGCCCCGTCGACCTCCCGGGCCCCGGCCCGCCGGAGCACCGCGCGGCGAAGGCGACGCTCCGGACCGACCCAGACGATGCGGCCGCCGGAGACGGCGACCGCCCCCCGTTCGATGCGTCCGAGCTCCCCCGCGGCGACTCCGACCCGTGGCACCGGGCCGGCCGCGAGCGTCGCGACCTCCGCGAGGCCGGTCAGGACGAGGTCGGCCCGGATCATACCTGGAGGACCGGGTGATCGAGAAGGTCGCGGGCGGCCCGCGAGCCGGGGAAGACGATCCGGGCCTCCTCCTCGAGCGGCTCGAGGTCCTTGTAGCGGGAGGAGAAGTGGGTCAGGAAGAGGACGCTCGCCTCCGCGGCGCGGGCGAGCTCGGCCGCCTGGCGGGCGGAGGAGTGGCCCCAGGAGTTCGCCTCCGCCTCGAGGGCCTGGGCGGCGGTCGCCTCGTGGATGAGCACGCTGGCGCGCTCGGCGAGCCGCCGGATCTCCTCGCTGGGGGCGGAGTCGCCGGAGTAGACGATCGACCTCCCCGGCCGGGGCGGCCCGAGCACCTCCTCGGGGTGCACGACCCTCGCCCCGACGCGTACCGCCTCCCCCCGCTCGAGGCGGCCGAAATCCGGGCCGCGGATCCCGAGCGACCGGGCGAGCTCCCCGTCGAAGCGGCCGCGCTTCGGGCCCTCCTCGATCCGATAGGCGAGCGCCGGGACCGGGTGCTCCGCCCGCGCCGTCCGGACGCGGTAGCCGTCGAGCTCGACCGAGTCGCCGGGGCGGAGCGGGTGCACCGCGATCGGGAAGCGCTGGGTGAAGTACCCCATCCCGAGCGCCCGTCCCACCATCTCCTCCGCGTCCGGGGGGCCGTAGATATCGAGCGGCTCCGCCCGGTGGTTGAGATTCATGCTTTGCACGAGCCCCGGGAGGCCGAGGAAGTGGTCGCCGTGGAAGTGGGTGAGGAAGATCCGGCGCACCCGCATGAACGAGGCGCTCGACCGGAAGAACTGCCGCTGGGTCCCCTCCCCGCAGTCGAGGAGGATCTGCTCCCGCTCGGTGTCGACGGCGATCGCGCTGGCCGAGCGGTCCTTGGTCGGCCAGGAGCCGGCGGTGCCGAGGAACGTGATCCGCATCGGCCGCGGCACCCCGGGCCGGGTAAAAGCCCCGAGGGACGGCTGCCCCGGGGGGTAAAGAGGAAAAAGGGCGGGGGCGTAGCGAGCGTCGGATGGTGGATTGGGACCGCGTCGACCAGCTCCGGAAGAACGGCTGGGACTGGGAGGAGATCGCGGAGGATCCGAAGGTCGGATTCCGGGCGGCCGCGGGGGCCGACCCGGGCCACGCGCTCCGGGTGATCTACCGCCGGCGGCAGGGCCGGGCGCGGGAGACGGCCTCCACCGAACGGCCGATCCGGCGGGGCGGGGACGGTCAGGACCGCACCTGGTCGCTCGCCCGCCTCGGCTACCTGTTCACGCCGCTCATCGCCGTCTGGGCCGCGCTCGCCTTTGTGGCGCCGTCGCCGGTCGGACTCATCCTGCCCCTGGTCCCCTGGATCCTGCTCCTCCTGGCGGTCGCCGCCGCCCTCCTCCTCTTCGGGCTGCTGCGGAGCGCCCGTCGATGGAACCGGGTCTTCCGGACGACCGTGATCTCGGGGATCGTCCTCGGGCTGATCTTCGCCGGGGTGGTCGCCCTGGCCGGCTCGTTGATCTTCGGGTGCCCGTACCTGCCGCCCGCGGCGGCCCTCTCGAACCAGCCGGGGGCGGGATGGAAGGTGGCGAACGTCGCGCCGTGGCAGGAGGGCGGCAAGCCGATCCTCTACTTCTACGGGGCGAGCTGGTGCCCCTACTGCTCGGCGAGCAGCTGGGCGATCTTCAAGGCGCTCACCGAGTTCGGTTCGGTCTCCGGAAATTATACCGGGTTCTCGAGCTTGAGCGACGTCTATCCCGGGACGCCGGAGATGGTCCTCGGGAACACCCAGCTCACCAGCAACAACGTCACGTTCGTCGTCAGCGAGGACCTCTCGGGGGTCGACGGGACGTTCCCGGCGACGACGAACTGCTACCAGTCGGCGTACGTCGCGGCGTATTCGGGCAGCAGCATCCCGTTCGTGGCGGTCAACGGCCAGTACATCCACGGCGGCTCCACGGTGATCGACCCGCCGACGCTCTCGGCCTACACCTACGCCAGCACGAGCGGCACGGGCGCGGGCCAGGTCGCCAACCAGCTGCGGACCGAGAGCGGGTCGGCGTGGTCGGCGATCAGCCCCCAGGCGTACTGGATCATGGCGTATCTCGTGAAAGCGACCGGGGCGCCGGTCGGGTACCTGGCGAACGAATACCACTGGTCGTCGACGGTCCGGACCGGCGTGGCCGCCGACCTCGCCCAGATCTAGGAAGCCGATGCGCGCCCGTACGTACCGGACCCTCCTGTCGCTCGGATCCCTGCTCGGCCTGATCGTGGCGGTCTTCGCAGGGATCGAGTTCTACGATCTCTCGCTCACGGCGGTCTGCACCGTCAACACGTTCTTCTCCTGCGCGTTGATCGCGGAGAGCGGGAAGACGACGACCCTCGGGATCCAGGATTATCTCTGGGGGATCGGGGGATTCCTGCTGATCCTGATCCTGGCGGCGATCGCGTCCCGCCGCCGGGGGGACGCCCGGCTGACCTACCTGCTCCTGGTCGTGACGACGGCGGGGGTCGGGGTCGCCGCCTACTTCCTGTACGTCGAGCTCGCGGAGATCGGCGGCCTCTGCCCCGTCTGCCTCACCGCCTACGCCTGCGGGGTCGCGGCCTGGATCGGGGCGATCGGCCTCGCGCGGCGGGCCTACCGGCGGAGCCACGGCGCCCCTCCCGCCACGGACCCGGCCTGAGCGGGAGCGGGGACGCCGCCGTGCGGATCCTCGGAGGACCCTCGGCGACCGAAATGGCGTGGGTTATATACCCGACCTTTCTCGGCCGCGAAGGTCAGGGACCATGGTCGCGGATCCGTATGCTTCGCTCGCCGCCGGGATCGCCATCGCCGGAGGGCTCATCGGGACGGGCATGGCCCAGTCCGGTATCGGCGCCGCCGGCATGGGGATTTACGCCGAGAAGCCGGAACTGTTCGGGCGGGTCCTGTTCTTCTTCGTGATCCCCGAGACGCTCTGGATCATCGGGTTCGTGCTGGGGTACATCCTGCTGGCCGGCATCCTGTAGAGCGTCCTGTCGATGACGCTCGACCGCCTCCTCGCCGAGATCCAAACCCGCGCGGAGCGGGAGCAGGCGGAGGTGCGGCAGCAGCTCGAGACCGAGAAGGCACGGCTGCTCCGCGAGCGGGACGAGCGTGCGGCGGCGATCCGGACGGAGGGACGGACGCAGGCCGAGGCCGAGGCGCGCCGGGAGCGCGCCCAGCGCGTCGCCGGCGCCCGTATGCGGGCCCGCAAGCTCGTCTACGAAGCGGAGGAGCGGGCGATGAGCGCCTCCCTCGACAGCGTCCGCGCCCTCCTGCGCGATTTCACGCAGGGCGACGAGTATCCGGAGGTCCTGCGCCGGATGTCGGCGGTGGCGAGCGACGAATTCGGCAAGGATGTCCGCCTCTCGGGCCGCGCCGAGGACGCCGCGCTGCTGAAGAGCCTCGCCGGCCGCGGATTCGATCCCACCCCTCAACCGATCCTCGGCGGGCTGATCGCGGAGACGCCCGACGGCAAGCGGCGCCTGAGCCTCAGTTTCGACGAGCTCCTGCGGCTCCGCGAGGACCGGGTCCGGGCCCTCCTCGCCTGACGGAGGACGTCCGGGCATGGCCGGTTCCCCTTACGCGAGCGCCCTCGGCCGCTTCAAGGCGCTCCAGCCGACGCTCCTCCCGAAGGACGCCTACGCCGCGCTCGCCCGGACGAAGGACCTGGGGGACATCGCCAAGATCCTCGAGCCGACCGTCTACGGCCCCGAGCTCGTCGCCGCCGGGGCGACGTATCAGGGGGCCGCGGCGCTGGAGGTCGCGATCAACCGCGTCTTTGTCCGACGCCAGCGCCTCCTGATCGAGGCGGCGTCGTTCGCCGGGAAGGCCCTCATGCGCGCCTACCTGCGGCGGTGGGACATCGAGAACATCGGGCTGATCCTCTCCGCGAAGGCGGAGGGGCGGACGGTCCGCGAGACCGAGTCGTTCCTCGTCTCGAGCCGGGAGGTGCCCGCCGGCCTCGCCGCCGGGACGATGGGCCTGGACGACTTCCGCTCCCTGCTCGCGCTCCCGACGCTGGATGCGGTCGCGACGCAGCTCGTCCGCTTCGGGTACGGCGCCGTCCTGCTGCCGCTGCTCGAGTCGTACGCCCGCACGCACAACATCTTCCCGCTGCTCACCGCCCTCCAGCGGGATTACTACCGCTCCCTGCTCGAGTCGTCCCGGTTCTTCCAGGGCGACGAGTGGGTCGTCCGGGAGTTCCTCCGCTCGGAGGTCGACGCGAAGAACGTCCTCCTCTTGCTGAAGGGGAAGGCCGCCGGCCTTACGCTCGAGGCGGTCCTCGAGCGGTTCCTCCCGGGCGGTACGCTCGGGCGGGACGGCGTCGCCGACCTCTATACGGCCCGCGGCGTCCCGGAGCTGGTCGGACAGCTCGAGGGGCGCTTCCCGGCGCTCCGGGAGGGGCTTCCGGCGTTCGCGACGGACGGCTCGCTCGTCCCGTTCGAGTCGTCGCTGACGCGGGCGCGGACCGTGGCCGAGCTGAAGCGGCTGCGCAGCTTCCCGCTCTCGGTCTGCATCCTCTTCTCGTTCCTGCTGCTGGCGGAGATCGAGCGCGGCGACCTCCGACGGATCGTCTACGGCAAGCTCTACGGCGTGCCGACGGAGGAGCTCGAGCGGTCGCTCCTCGTCCCCCGGATCTGAACCGGTCGCCCGGTCCCGTTCTCGGAGGCCCGTCGGCCGCTCCGCCCGTCCGGCCCGAAGCGGCGGCGCCCGTTCCATCCGGACCCGCCGGCGGGCCCCGCGGAGGCCGGGGCGGCAGCCGACCGGGGGGCTCAGCCCCGCGCCGGCGGGGGGACCGGGGAATCCCCGCTCGGGGGCGGCGCGACGGTGTGGAGCCGTCGGGAGGCGAACGGCTGGAACGGCCGCCCGTTCCCCTCGTAGTA